>JAYUFM010000089.1:0-4525 GCA_043738715.1 bacterium
GTTTTGCCCCATCCACTTGTTCATCCTCGCGAGCATGTCGCGATACGACTTACTGGAATTGGAGAAGCACTCGAATGGTTCGAGGTGATCAAACCCTGCGCCGGATGGCAACAGGAAAATCTCTGCGGATCCTCCGACAGACTGTGCTGAAGGTGTGGCTTTGTCTGCGAGGCCAATTTCGCCGCCGGGCTTGGCAGCGAATTTGAACATCCCGCCGTTGTTGAAGTGATTCTTCAGAGCTGCAGTGACTGCGAAGCTGATGATTGCACCAATGACTGCAATGACGCAGCCCCGGAGGACTTTTTTTGCTTTGATATTTAACATGGAATTAGCTGGTTGGTTTTGGTTGTTGCTGGTTGTGAGTTTTCACTGTTGGGCAAGATTTCTTGCCACCTAAAAATTTCCAATGCATTTACATAACATTCAGATACTTTTAGATGACAAGAAATTAACCAAGTAAGCATAGATAAAATCCAAGCTTGATCCAGTTTTAATCAAGCGTGTAAAGAAGAAAATGTGAAGGAACTTTTGTATATAATACCACTATATATCTATAATGTCAATATAAATCAAACCCCGAAAAACCTTTAATCCCCTAGCCATTTTGGAATTCATGGGCTAAAATTAGCATTCAATTTATTTAAATTAAAAACCAACCATCCATGAATACTGAAAATACAGGTAGAAAAATTCCACAGACACTTCTCGTAATCCTTGATGGTTGGGGCTATCGAGAAGACACAAAAGATAATGCGGTTTTGGCAGCAAAGACTCCAAATTTCAATAAATACTGGTCTGAATTTCCACATACTCTTTTAATCGCAAGTGGTGAAGCGGTTGGATTACCCGAAGGTCAAATGGGAAATAGCGAAATTGGGCATACAACAATTGGTGCAGGACGGGCGATGGATACAGAGTTGGTACGAATAAAGAAATCTATTGTTTCAGGAGAATTTGAAAAAAATCCTGTTTTTTTGGAACTGTTTGATCATGTCAAGAAAAATAATTCGACGTTACACGTGCAGGGCTTGCTGGGTGACGGTGGTGTGCACGCCCATTCAGATCACCTTTTTGCATTCTTACATTCAGCAAAAAATGCAGGAATAAAAAAAGTTGCAATTCATATTTTTACAGACGGACGTGATACACCCCCTCAAAGTGCTGCTAAATACATCCAGGAATTAGAAAGTGTTCTGGAAGAAATAAATGGACCTGACGAATCTCAAAAAATTGCATTTATTGCAACAATTTCGGGAAGGTTTTTTGCAATGGACAGAGACAACAATTGGGATAGGCTGGAAAAAGTCGAAAAGGCACTTTTTGAATGTCACGGTAATGTTTGTTCCATTGCTCCATCTCAATTTGTGGAGTCTTTATATATGGATGGAAAATTAGATGAACATTTAGAACCAATAGTATGTTCGACACCAGGAAGAAATGATACCGAGGTTGGTTGTAAAATTAGCAAAAATGACGCGGTCTTCTTTTTTAATTTTAGAGCAGACCGCGCGAGAATGCTTAGTAAAAAAATAATTGCTAAACGTGACTCTGAAAATATTTTGTTTGCAACACTGACTTCATACGGGACTGAATACGACACCCTAGTTGCCTTCCCTCCCATGGAAATTGACACTACTCTTGCAAAAGAAATTTCTAATGCTGGACATACACAAGCCCACATCGCAGAAACAGAAAAATTTCCACACGCAACATATTTCCTAAACGGTGGAGTAGAAAATCCATATCCAGGTGAATCTCATGAATTACTTGCCAGCAGAAAAGATGTGCAAACCCATGATCAAGCTCCCAAAATGCGTGCTGAGGCCATCGCTGATAAAGCCATTGAACACATTAAAAAAGGCACAGATTTTATTTTTATCAACTGGGCAAATCCAGACATGGTTGGACACACCGCTAATGTTCCAGCAATTATTGAAGCAGTTGAAGAAGTTGACCTCCAATTAGGACGAGTAGTGGAAGCCCTTACAGCGAATGGTGGTGTTGCCTTCATAACTGCCGATCATGGAAATGCTGAAGTCAATATTGATCAAGAAACAGGGATCAAGCACACTTCTCATACTTTAAATCCTGTTCCTGCCATTTTAACTACACCAGATAAAAACATTATACTAAAAGACACTGGGACACTGGCTGACATTACACCAACAATTCTAGAAATAATGAAAATTAAGAAGCCTGAATCTATGACAGGTGAAAGTATTATCAATAAATAATTAACCTATTGTTTATTTGTTTCTCTTATTTTCCAGAACTATCTTTTAAGTTTCATTTCTATTTGCCTTACCTCATTTTCCAGAGCGCTTAACTCACGTTTAACCCTAAGTAGTTGTTCTTCATCGTTATGTTTTCTACTTTCCACCTCGACAAGAGCATGCTTTTTGTTTTCCAAATCCTTACCATTAAATATTTTCTGACTATCGGCTCGTTGTAATTGTAATGCTTTTTCATCAACCTCTTTCTTCTTTTGTGCCAAAGCAGATTCTTTTGTATGAATCAGTTGACCAAATTTACCAACTTCTGTAGTTGCACGCATAACTTCGTGATTTTTACTGTCCAAATCATGCTTGGCTGTCATTAATTGAGCATCCAATGATTTCAAATCATCACTTATTCTGTGACTATCAGTCTTTGCCTCATGAGATTTAGTAATTCGCTTTTCTGCTTGTCGTTTTGCTTCGATAAATTGATCCTGTTTGATAACAATATCAGCATTAGTTTTTCTTAAGGCTTCCTTTGCATCTTTAGTAGCAATTTCATTTTCCGCAATTTTTCTTTCGATTTTTGCTAATTCGCTTTTTAAGGTTACATTTTCAGTTGTTAAGCGATTTATTTCAGTTTCAAAACCCTTTACCTCATCTTTTTTATGATTAACTTCTTTTTGTTTTTCTAAAATGTGCGGATCATCTGATGAATCAGGTAGGATCTCTCTATTCTTATTGTCTAAAGCAGACTTTGTTGCCAAAATTTTATTTTCAATTTCACGAATCAATGCATCTAACCTTTGGACTTCTGTTTTAGCTCGTTGCAGTTTATTCGTTTCTTCATCTGATTTTCGACGCTCATCAACAATTTCTGCTTGAATTGCAGAAGTCTCGTCTTTTGCCTTTTGAATTTCGCTTTTTTCTTTTTTTTCCCCTTCATCCTCAGTCTTTAATTTTCCTTCAATTTCATTTAAATCTGCACGCAGCTTAACTGCTTCTGAGGTTAATCTTTTTACTTCAAAATCCAAACGCTTTACTTCATCTCTGTCTGCTTGTAGTTTTCTCTGTTTGTCTTTTAGCTGGCTATCCAAAGCCTGTTTTTCAACTCGCTCTCTTTGTTCAATGAGGTGTTTCATCCTCATTTGTTCAGCAGCTGCCGCTTCTACTTGTTTTGCTTTTTCTCTGGCTAATTGATCCGAATTATTTCTTGGGTCATCTTTTGAATATCCATGATTACTAGAATAGGGTGATGATGAACCACTAGATGAACTGCCGTAAGGAGTTATGTTTCTCTTGCTGTTTGGAACATTTGGAATCATGCTAGTATTTTATCACAATCACTTAAAAGCACACGTTGTTACAACGTCTTCAGTTGACGATGAAGATGTTGTTGAGGCATTTAATACATACACCATGTCTAAACAGACCGATGGATTGATGTAACGAAATTTTAGATTACCAAGGCTATTCCCAGAATTACCATCTACTGAAGTGACCGATGAATTTCTGAATTTAATTTTGTTTTGACCACAATAATCTAATTTATAATCTTTCATATTTCCAGATAAAAAATTATTAGATTCATTTTTATCGTATAAATAGAGAGAACCGTTAATTACTACCAGAATTTCAGTTTCAAAACCATACTGATTAATTGATACCTGCTCACTCGAGCTCGCAATAATAAAACCATCAATATTAGTTAATAAATTTTGAATAAGTAACATTGAAAATGATGAGCAGTGTGCAGTATTTATTGTCTTTAGATAGATAGTAGAAAAATTAATATATATGGACATAATATTTACGAAGACATAAATAAAAATAGAAACTGACAAAATTATTTCAATAAATGTAAAACCTTTCATTGAATTTTATAACTTGTTTATATTAATAATAACCAGAGGAACAGTTGAGCTAGCAGTACCTATATAAAGTTGGTCCAGACCACAGGCAATTCGATTTGTAATATATGTGAAATCAATAGAGTTGATTTTTTCACCCAATGAAATAGTCTGAGTCAAACCATAATTCCCCATTTTTGTTTCAAGAATAGTATTCCAAATCTGAAACTGAGAAGTGCCACCCGAGGATGCCAAGATAAGGACATAAAAATTTCCACTACTGTCAGTTGCGACAAGTAGATCATCTACTGTTGCATTGATTTTTTTAGTAATACCTTCAACCTGAACCAATTCGTCTTTCCCAAAAGTCCTACCTAAAATTTTGAATTTTGTACCAAACATTTCAATCCTTTTTCCATTTCCAGACTGGCCCAATGCGTTCAAAACGTAATCTATTGC
>JAYUFM010000090.1:0-4518 GCA_043738715.1 bacterium
GGGGGATTACAACAACATTTTTGATATTAGCAAAACAACTTTAGTCAGTAGCGAAAATTTCACCTATTTCCAGCCAGGGGAACAAGTGCCTGTAACGTATGACCCGCTTGATCCTTTTGCTCCTAAGACCACGATGCCTCTCGGAAAAGAGATGGATGTTGCAATGGAATCAAGAAAAGCTTCCGATATAAACAATGATCTGAATGTTGAGTTTGATGCTGATGGTGGAATTTTTGGAATCATTGTTTTACCATTTGGAACTTTTATGCCGTCTCTTACTTTTTCTCAATCGGAAATTTACACACACACTACATCAAAGGTTATTAATTATCCAACGATAATTAAAAACGTAGAGACATTCAAAGATGGGATGTATCATCTTGCGGAAAATCTTTGCTTTAATCCTCACACAGGTAAACCTATTATTACACGAAATACGGATGGCTTTAATGGATTGGATTTGCTTGCATCAGCTAACCACAATGGAGCGTATACAAGTTATACTGTCCCAGCTTCATTCAAGTACAATGCAATGAGCCAAAAAGCACTTAATGAAGAAAAATTTATTCCATCATCTGGTAGTTTCAATAATAGTAATGTAAATATTAATTTTATAATAGACCAGTCTACTTCACAAAAATACCTTGAATTCTCATTAAGTAATCCCGCTTCTGGAGGAACAGTATGTGACGCAATGAAAAGTTTTGTGGCTGGGGATTTAGTTAAGATTTATACGCACCAACCAATACCTCTTAGTAACCCCTATGAAGTTTTTAATATTGGCGATCCAACTGGTAATAGATTGGAATTACTTCCTACAAGCTATACGGCGATTAATAGCACAATCATTGCTTCAAACGCTATTGTAGATATCGAAATACTAAGAAGTGGAAGAACAAATCAATTAAGTCAGGCAACTGGGTCAGTCACCACCTACAGCAAAGCGATTTCATCATCTTCATTAACCGTAAATCCCATTCCGACTGGTATCATATACCCTCGTATTCTATTCGCAGATTTACTCACACAAAAACTTAATTCAGGTAATTCAGCCGTCATTACCCCCCAGGATTTAACTGCAAATTATATAAATATAAGTTTTAGATACCCCAACGGCAATTGTGGTCCATTAACCAGTAATATTTATATTATTAAGGACAATTTGGATATTACTATGTATGTCGAAGGATTGGGTAATGTACCTATTCCTCCTTACATTCCTTCAAAACATCAATGGGTGGATTATCTCAATCATAATTTTTTGGATAGTGTAAATTATGATTTGCAATATGAAACCAATAACTGGGTAAGAGAAAATACGAATGGTATATCTAATTTCTTTTATGGAGATGACTGTAAGTGTCAAATTTATTCAAAGGCGATACTAAACGGTCCAACAATGGAATATTGGCAACCTCCAACCTGTAAATCTCCGGTTCCCCCTTCTCCTTACAATGATAGTATACCTGGAGATTGTTTGCAAAATATTCTTACAGCTAGTCCTATTCTTCCAAGTAGTCCTCTTCTTAAGGGCTTTAATCTTTCAAGATATGATGTAGAAGTAGATTTAGTCGGAAACCCAAATAAGTTTTTGACTTCAGTTTTTTCAGTGCATCCTAACGGTAACGGCGATGTTTTTCCGCCAACCTTAGATAATTTATTTCCAAATGCAGGATTTAGGTCCGTTTATGGTCAGTTTGTTTTAAACGCTTCAAATCAAATTGAGTTTGGAGGGTTACCTTTTGTACCATTAACCCAGGGGTTGCCATCAGATACTATCGTTGCTATTAATGCCAACAATCATTACAACGGTGCTGAGGCTCTCGGCTCTTATTATGATGATATGTATCAAAAGTTAATGGATCATTGCCAGAAAAAGGGATGTGCCATGACTTTTCATCAGACGCAACCTCTTACAGGAGTCTTTAACATCGATCCTAATACAGGGATGCTTCAGTTTAACACAACTGATAATCCTTGCAATCCTCAAATTATAGATTGCATTAATTTCTGCGATGTTTCCTATCCATCTAGAACAATTTCAAATATTGTGAATTGCAGTGCACGAACATTTTCTGACAATTGGCCTTATGATAAATCAAAATATTACCCGCCAACATCTGCAAATCAAAATCTTTTTGAGACCGGTGAAAGAGGCAAGTGGCGTGAGTCGGCATCTTATTCTTATAAATCAGAAAATGTTGCTGGATTTAATATTCCCTATGCATATGGTACAACTGCTAAAAATTATAATTCAGGTTCATTCAATATGCAGGAATTTAATTGGCAATATCCTGTTGCAAGTCTTATTAACGGTGAATGGCTTAAACTGAACACCGTTAACAAATATTCACCTAACGGAAATGTTCTTGAAGAGCAGAATATTTTGAATATTAAGAGTACTGCAAAATTTGGATATCATGAAACAATGCCTGTGTTAGTTGCAAAAAATGCTGAATATAATTCGGTTTATTTTGACAGTTTTGAAAATTTATACAATGACGGAACGAATAATTATTTAGAAGATGGCGCTATTTATAACACAACAGATGTTACCCAGGTTTATTCCACTTCACATTCCGGGAAATACGCACTTCGTTTAAATACTT
This sequence comes from bacterium, assembly GCA_043738715.1. GTDB lineage: Bacteria > Patescibacteriota > Minisyncoccia > Phycocordibacterales > CAIZLB01 > JBAXAB01. Next base: position 2,610 of record JAYUFM010000090.1, read on the forward strand.
ACGGGAAAGGATTTCAATTGCCATTTTTTACTCAGACAAGTCAGACTTCCGCAGAAGGAATGATTATAAAACTATGGGTGAAAAACAGCGGAGTAGATGAAGCAATCATGTTGAATGGTTTAAATCTTTTCGTTAAGAATGGTCAGGGTGCAAACCTGTTAACTACTAACTTAATTAAAGTTGCCCAGGTTGGAGATTGGTTCCTGTTGCAAAAAACTTTAACAATTCCGACTTCAGTTCAAATAGGTGATAAGTTTGGCTTGGTGTTGAAATATGATCCCGCAGGAAATGAAAATGTTTTCATTGATGACGTGAGAGTTCAGCCAACCGATGCACAAATGACGACCTATGTATATGATGTAAAGAGTTTGAAACTCCTTACCAGTTTTGATGATCAGCATTTTGGTCTTTTTTACCAGTACAATGCTGAAGGAAAGTTAGTAAGAAAAATTGCTGAGACAGAGAGAGGGAAGAAAACAATAAAAGAAACGCAGTATCATACAGTTCGTGTATTGAGATAAATAATATTTTATCAAAAAGTAACAATGAGAAGAATTTCAGTCATCATTTTGGTTTTTTCACTCTATTCATTTGTCGGTATCGATCATTCAAATAACAATGAATGTATGGTTGCGTTGAAAGGTTTATATAGCAAACTTGACTTTAAGAAAAGTCAAATGTCTGATAAAATATTTTATCTTAACTATACGATAAATACAACTTTAAAACAATCTCTTGGTGGTGCTACAAACAGATCGAAGGCAGAGGTTATAGCCAATAAGAGCATGACCTGTTTTAAGTCAAAGGAAATGAATGTTTATGAAGATAAAAAAAAGTCGGTAAGTATTGTCTCTTCCAGAAAGCTCATTTTTATAAATGATTATATCGGTGATAAAAGTAAATCAGGGTATTTGAAATATTTTTCTTTTATGAAAGACAGCTTGTTTTATTATTCATCGGTTAGTTTTTGTGGAGAAGATAAAATTGCATCTGGTGAAGCATGTAACCGGATACAGATTAAAGTCAATGATAATAAAGTAAAGATGTTCAATGTGAGGACCATTGATTTTTATTTTAATAAAACTGATTCGGTTTTTAAACAGATTAATATCAAGTACAATGAACAAAATAATTTTTCTTTCCTGGAAGTTATTTTTAATAAACTTGATTATAATCATCATGACTCAAGTGAATTGAATGATCCGCTTACGGAAATATTTGACTCAAATAATGTATTGAAACCATTTTATCGTGAATATAAACTTATTGATAACAGGAAAAAAAATAAAAAATCTTAAGATATGGCACCTCCAATTTTCTCCAAAAGATTTTATCTAAAGAATATTTTCTTACTTATCTTTATGTTTATTTTTATTCAAAATACTTTTGGCCAGTTTTTCTATATTGTTGGCCCGAGGTATGTTGCTCCAGGGTCAACAGTAACTTATGAGATAAGATCGTTATGTGGGCCACTCACTTTAAATTGGACATCTATTCCGGGTGCAATATCTTATAGTCCAAGTTCTACATCAATTACCATTCATTGGGGATGCGCACCATCTCACAATCAAGTTAATGGTAATTTTTCTTGTCCACATTTTGCAGGTAGTTTTTACTTTTATATTGACATTAACGCTTCAAATGCAAACTATCCGATAAATGGTCCTTCGGAAGTGTGTCCTGGCGCTAATAATAACTTTACTTTTCCAACATACCCTGGAGCAACAGGCTATCAGTGGTCTGTTAGCGCCGGTACAGGAAATGGAGTTGTTCCGCCTATAAATACAAGCGCTGCTTCAATTCATTTAGGTACTTCCGGCCAAGTAACAATGACAGTTAACGCAGGAGGATGTACCTACTCTTACAGCAAATCAGTTAACGTGGTTAATCTCATTAATCCAGGAGCGAT
>JAYUFM010000091.1:0-4511 GCA_043738715.1 bacterium
CAGGCCGACCGTTCGGTGCCGGCTTGACGACAAGTCTCAAAACACCGTCCGTCTCGAATTCGTACGCGCAGAAAACGCCATGGGACACATTCTGGATCAAGGTTCAGTCATTTGCCTAAACAATTGGCAGTGGGAAAGGCCCATGGTTTAACAGTTCCAAGAATATTGTGTAATACAGAGCAACGAAAAAACCCGACCAGGGGAGCAAAAGCTTCTCTGGTACGGGCTTTTGTTTACCAAATGCGGAAGCGGAAACCGACAACATAATTACAATTTGATATACTAAAAAACCTAACTATGAAAATTCACTTTGTATGCATGGGAAACACCTTTAGAAGTCGCCTTGCGGAAGCATATTTAAATTCATTAGAAATAAAAAACTGCACAGTCAGTTCAAGTGGAATTAGGGCTAAAAGTAACGAGAATGGAGACATCACATGGTATGCTGCTCAAATTTTAGAAGAAAACAAAATTAACAGTTACGGAAAGAAAGGGTGGACTCAATCAACAAAGGAAATACTAGAGGAAAACGATTTATTAGTTTTTATGCATCAATCTGTGAAAGACGAGTGTCTACTAAAAATAAATCCTATAATTAACAGTTTTGAAGTCTGGAACATTGAAGACATCGACCCAAGCAAGTTCACAATGGGAGAAATACTAGAGATGGGAAAAGAGCGTTTTGAGAAAATTAAAAAATCAGTCGATGATCTATCTGCTAAATTAACATTACAATAATCCTACCTTCCCCATCTCACTATCAACCTTTCGATTGAATTGTAGAAATCGATTTTTCCACGATGTGCCTGATGATACATTTCAAATAAGGCATTTAAAACTTGATCTAAATCTTCTGGATTCCATTTTTGACTTGCCGACTTGGCGTTTTTAAAAACATATGGACTAAGACCTGCCCCAACTGCTGATTGAGCACCGCTGGCTAATTTTAAAACTTTGATCTGCCACCACAAAACTCCGTGTACTTCTTCAGGTGCCAGTTTAAGATCAAGAATCGATTTAAAATATTTTTCTGTTTTTTGGAATTCACGGTTGGCAAAAGACATTGCAAAGGCAAAGGTTGGTGGTTCTTCTTTTTTGTAATCTTTAAAAGATCCTGTATCTGAAGTTTTTTTGAGATAAAATTCTTGGGATTTATCTGCAACCTTCTTTATTTTTTCTTTACTTTTCTCAGCAATATCACCCTCCGCGATAATGCAGATATGATCTGTTGGTTTTATTTCTTTCAATAAATCCAAAAATTCCGTAAAGAATTCTTTATTCTCAGAAATAAAATTAAAAACAATAATATGCTTTAGCAAGAATAAACCCTGCGCATTTAGTAATTCCTTAACATAATCAACATTCCACGATCCTGCTTCAATTTTAAAAACAGATGCATCTTTTTGTTTTGCCAAAAGTCCCTCAACTGTAGCGGTTGTTTTCTCTCTAACTTTTTTGGTATCGTCACCGTAGATAAATAAAATCATTTTTATTTTTTATAATCATCCATCTCTCCCCAATTATTACCAATTTCCACCTCGGTTATAACCGGAACACCTTGAGTATCCTTACCTTCAAAAACGCTTTCCATTATCTTTTGAATCTTTGGAACAACCTTATCTAGGATTTTTTCATTAACCTCATAAACTAATTCGTCGTGTACTTGTAATATTAATCTAGCATCATTTAACAAATCTTCATCTTTTAAATAATTGTAAACATTTTTCATCGCAATTTTAACAATATCTCCTTCTGTCCCTTGAATTGGGGCATTAATTGCCATTCTCTCTGCCATAGCCCGAATAAATGGTAGTGGAGATTTAAATCCTTGAAAATATCTTCGACGATCGAACATTGTTTCTGTAAAACCCTTTCTCTCTGCTTCTGATTTTGTTTCGTTTAGATAATTTGCTAAACCAGTAAAAGTTTCAAAATATGTATTATAAAAATTCTGCGCCTCTTCACGAGTTCCACCTAAATTTGTTTTTAATGCACTAACTCCCATTCCATATAATATTCCGAAATTAATAACCTTAGCCTGGCGTCGCATATCCTTTGTTACATCTTTTTCTGGCACCTTAAAAACTTGCGAGGCTACCCCGGTATGAATATCTACACCACTCTTAAACATTTCAATTAGTTTCGCGTCTTTTGAAAGCATTGCTGCAATTCGTAATTCAATTTGTGAATAATCAATAGCCACCAGTTTGAATCCTTTTTCTGCTATAAAAGCATTTCTTACTTTACGTCCCAGCTCAGTTTTAATTGGAATATTTTGTAGGTTTGGATCCTGTGAAGCCATTCTACCTGTTGTTGTTCCAGCTAATAAAAATGTAGCATGTAGACGACCATCTTCTTTTACCAAAGTTGGAATTGTATCAATATATGTTGAAAGCAGTTTTGCTAATTCACGGTATTCCAAAACCAAATTAATAATTGGATGTTCCCCTCTCATTTTTTCCAATTCTGATTCTTTTGTAGACATTGCCCCTGTCGCAGTCTTTTTAATTTTTGACTTTCCATTTTTAGCACCTAAGGATAGCGTGTTAAATAATATTTCCCCTAATTGTTTAGGTGAATTTATATTGAATTCGTTTCCTGCCATTTCCCAGATTTTACTTTCTAATTTTGAAAGTTGTCTATGATATTCACCTGCAAGAATCTTTAAAAAACCAACATCAATTTTTACACCTACATCACGCATCAAATTAACTACAGGAACTAGAGGCCATTCAATTTCCTCTGCGACGTGGATTAAATTTTGTTCTTTTAATTTATCGACTATTACTTTTTCTGCATCATTTAAGGTATCTTTTTTGGTATAAAATAAAACATCTTCGTTCGAAGGATTGGTTTTATTTGAATCAATAATCCACAGACCTACTGCTAATTTTTGAACAAGTAATTGATCTTCTGGACTTAGAACTGGGGTACTGGCTCCATTTTCTGAATCTTTAGAGACTACTTCTTCCACCTTCTCATAACCTTTACCTCCACTCTTAGTGAAAACATCTTTAACCCGAGCAACGAGCGACCTGAATTCGAATTCTCTAAAAAGAGATTCTACCTTCCCAATATCTACATGATCAATCCATTTTTTCTCTGGGATTGTAAATGTAATTGGGGCATCTCGGCGAATAGTTGCTAACATTTTACTAAATTTAGCTTCTTCTTCACCATTTTTTATCAAGTCCATTAACCTGTCAGTCAAACCTGTTTCTTTTTTAAACAAAGCTTCATCTTTTTTTAAAGCTTCATACATTGATTCAATTGTTTTGTATTTGGTAATTAAAATAGTTGCAGTTTTTTCTCCTATTCCTTTTATACCAATGATGTTGTCTGACGGGTCACCACGTAAACCTTTATAATCAGGTAATGATAAAGGACTGAAACCAAAACGCTCGAATACTGCCAGTTCATCGTAAACAACAATATCTTTTATTCCTTTCTTTAATGTGTATACAAGCACTTTATCTCCATCGATTAATTGCATCGTGTCCATGTCCCCTGAAGCAATAATAATTTTAATATCTGTTTCTCCTTTTTTATTTGTTTCAGAAACTCTATGAACTATTGTTCCCAACATGTCATCAGCTTCAAATCCTGGCATGTCATACATAAGGACGGAAAATGCCTCAAATATTTTTCTGGAACTTTTTAATTGCTCAACAAGTGCGTCATCGGTCTTCTGCCGGGTTCCTTTATAAGCTTCGTATGCTTCATGTCGATAAGTCGGTTGGGGAAGGTCGTAACAGGCAACAACATAGTCTGGATGGAATTTTTCAATAATACCCATCAACATTGTAGAGAGACCATAGAGAGCACCTGTCGGTACTCCACTACTAGAAGAAAAATCAGGAAGTGCATGGTAAGCACGATGAATTATGGCGTGAGAATCTAGAAGGACAAGTATTTGTTTTTCTGGCTTTTTTTCAGCTTTCTTTGTTGCTTTATTTTCCATCACTTTTTCTGTATCTACAACAATCTTTTTCCCTAGTTTTTTCTCTGGTTTTTTCATTACTACCATTGTACCCTACGAGTCGTTTCATCAACAAATTCAAAGGAAATCCATAAAGCACCGGCTGGAATTACGTCAATTACCTTTTCTGGCCATTCTATAATCATTAAATTTTTAGAATCCTTCAATAGATCAGTGAAGCCAAGGGGCCCTAATTCATCAGGACTTTCTAACCTATACATATCCATATGAATTATTTGTGAGATTTGTTTTAAATTTGGAAAAGGTAAAATGCCTTCTGAATCTGTTTGGTATTTTTTTTGAAGTATAAAAGTGGGACTAGTGACATATTCTTTAACTTTAAAAATTTCAGCTATTTTTTGAGTAAAAGTGGTTTTTCCTGAACCTAGATCTCCTGAAAGACATAAAACTGTAGCTCCTGATCCTTCCTTAGGATTAACACTATTTAGAAAATCACGAGCAAAATCCTGCATTTCTTGTACGCTTTTAACCTCTCGGTTATTTTTATATTTTTTTATATCCTTCTTGATTT
>JAYUFM010000092.1:0-4503 GCA_043738715.1 bacterium
TAATGCAGATTTTACTTTTGCTAAGCCCAAAAAAGAATTAACTTCATCAAGCGCACCAAGTGCCTCAGCAGTTGCAGAGGATTTGGAAATTCTCTGATCACATCTGAAAGTTTTGGTGGTGCCGTTGTCACCTTTGCGAGTGTATAACATAGAGGCTAATTATATATTATTTATTGGATCATATTGTAAAACCGACTCATTTCCTTCTGATTTAACAAATTTAAAGCCGAGACGATCATAAAACTGCCTGGCTTTTGGGTTTGAATTACTAACTTCTAGAGTAATTGGAATTTTGGTATCATCTGATTCTTTCATCAAATCTCGCATCACCTCAGTTCCAATTCCCATATTCTGCAATTCAGGAAGTATTTGAAATCCACCAATGTAAATTGATTCTGCTGAACGAACAACACGTAATCGACCAACATCTTTTCCCTCGTATTGTACGACTTGGATTTTTTCCGATTCATCTTTTACATTATAGCGTTCTTTGTATTCTTCAAATGTTGGATTTGGTCTATTAGAAAGCTTTAAAATTGGTTCCATTGCACGTACCGCTACATCATAAAGAAATGGTAAATCTTCTGCTGTTGATTCACGTAAAGTGACTTTTTTCATATGTTAATAATATAGCACAAGCAAAAACCGCCACCCCAGTGGTCAGGGTGACGGTGTGAAACGAAGAATAAATCGAAGACAGTTTTCCTGATATACATGTGGATTGAGTCTTTCAGTTTTGGAGCATACTTTGAAAAGACGCTATTGATGAAGTCCTCGGTTTTTTTCAAATTATCCCTTGCCTCACTGATCGAGATCTGCAATGAATTGAACTTTTTGATAGAAACATTACCCTCATCATCAACCTGGGAAAAAAGTGTCTCCTGCTGGCCTGTGACGTCATTCATGACCATAAAGACCATCCCTTTGGTTTTGTATTCCAGACTGTCAACAAGTCCCAAAACTCTGATGAGAGGTACGGGGTCTTCGACTTGCGCCGCGTCCTTCACTTTTTTTACACCTGCAAAGGCGGCGACAGAAAAGATAAAGAAAAGTGCGATACCAATTTGACGAGCAATGCTGGTTCCGATTATGTTTGTGTGGTTTTTCATAGTGCCTTAAATTCATCAAAAGATAACCATAAGGCACTATGAAAAACACAGGACTGAATCTGTGTTAAGCCTATTCCTTATACAAAAAAACGTCAAATTGTGCGCGGGAGAAGACTCGAACTTCCACGCCCTTACGGGCGCTACCACCTCAAGGTAGTGCGTCTACCAATTTCGCCACCCGCGCATGAGCTGAATAGTATCCCAAAACAAAAGGCCTTTCAATGAAGGCCTTTTGTTTTGGGATATCTAATATTATTCTGCTTTCCCTATTTGAATTATCTTTCCTTCACGGACTTCCCAAATTCCAAGTGGCAAACTAAATGTGTTTGGGTTCACCTTTTTTGCCAATCCAACCTTACCTGAATATTCATTTAGATTTTTTATATATTCTATAATGTTTCCAGATTCATTACCTTTAACAATCATGTTAAAAATGTCATATCCATGTGGAGCGGTACGAACATTGAACCTTAAATCTGGATTGGCTTTAGAAAATTTTGACTGGTAAGAACTGTCTGCAAGATAATTGTCCGTATACCACTGACCTTCAAATAAAGATAAATCAGAAGTGATAGCCAAGAGACCAACTGAACTGAATTTTTGCACCCCTTCGATTTTCATCTCTTTCGCGAGAATATCAAGTGTTGGAGGAAAAACGATTGTAAAGTACATATCCGCAGGTACAGATTTAATTTTCGCAACTTCAGTCTTAAAATCTTTTTGACCAGACTCTACCTTAACATCTCCAACAATCTTTATCCCGAAACTTTCTGCATTCTTTACAACCTCTTCTCTGATAAGATTTGCTCCTGGATGATTTTGAGTTACAAGATAGATAGTCTTTATTCCCCTAGATTGAGCCTCTTTAAGCCACGCCTTAGATTCTTCCTGTGGTAAAACTGAGTAAATGAAACCGGTACTAGTCGCAATTGAAGTATCTACACAATCACATATATGAGGTATGTTGTTTTGACTGGCTATTTTTTGAACTGCGTTTCCAGTTCCAGAAGTTACTGTAATGATAGCTTTCACTCCGTCTATGTTTATGAGTTTCTGGGCAGCGGAAGCAGACTTGGCAGTATTTCCACCATCATCTTCTATTATTAATTCATAATCATTTCCCTTTACACCAAGGTCAGCCTTTGCTAATTCAATCCCTCTTACTAAGTTTTCCCCGTATACCGTAGCACCTGCTGTAAGTGGTGCTATTACACCAATTTTAAATTGCTTACCATTACCCCTGTTATAAATAACGAAGATTATGATGAGTGCAATAACGACTATTGCAATAATTGTTTTATTTTTTGTCATGGTTTTTATATTAAATACTTAATAAAGGTATCGCTAAGACAGTTTTTTGTCACAATAAAAACCCTAAAAATAAAGCTTTTTTCGTTTTATCCTTGCAAAATAATGATATTTGTTGTAATATAATAGTGTCCAAAAAATGGACAGTCTATGCAAAACACTATAAATATAGAGCAATCCCTAAAACAATATGGCTTAAGCCAAGAACAAATTGATGTATATCTTTTCCTTATAAAAAACAGTGACGAGACTCCATTTAGCATATCAAGAGAGACCCGAATCCCCCGCACCACGGTATATCGTATCTTAGAGGACCTAAGGAACACTGGGATTGTTACAATTTTCAAAAAAAACAACATTGCTCATTACACTGCAGAAAACCCAAGAAGACTTTTAGTCAGGCTAAAAGAAAAGGAGGCGGCTGTTAGCGAGATAATTCCAGCCATAGACTCCCTACTACAAAACAAAGGCAACCTACCCCAAGCCAAGCTTTACGTAGGAAAAAATGGGGCAAGAGTGGGACTAGACGTGTTGTATGAGTATTTCGAAAAGAAAGGCCTTAAACAAATGTACACGTATTCTCACCCCGATCTTTCTAAACATCTACCGAAGTACCTAGGCACAAAAATAAATCAAAGAAAAAAGATGGGTATCAGTTTAAAATTAATCGCCCCAAGTCTTGCCTCAAATCCTGATCTTGTGCACTACCAAGCAGACGAATCACGTGACGTAAGATACTTACCAGCAAAATTTCCTTTTGAAGGGTCAATGATTATGGGTGGCTCTATGGCTGTATGTTTCTCACTGAAAGACAACGAATTACACACGATAGTTTTGGAATCTGAGAGTATTGTAAAGATGTTTATTCAATTTTTCCTATTTATGTGGGATTCACTTGATAACAAAGCTTAAAAAAGACTTAAAAACAAAAGCCCCTTTCGGGGCTTTTGTTTTATACTGTCGGTTCTTCTGGAACTTCGTCGACGATTCCTGCTCGGGCCTTGATCAGTTCTGTCTTCATTCTCTTGCTGATTTCCTTTGCAGCCTTATCGCGGATAAAGTAAAGCTTGGCTCGGCGAGTTTTTGCTCGGCGCAAAACCTCGATCTTGTCGATCATTGGAGAATATAGAGGAAAAACACGCTCTACACCCCATCCATTTGATGATTTTCTAACAGTAAAAGTAGCGCCTGCCTCTGCTCCGTGCTTTCTTGCTAATACCAAACCTTCGAATATTTGAATACGAGTTTTACCTTTTTCTGAAATTTTCTGGTGCACCTTTACAGTGTCTCCAGCCTTCATATCAAGGGTTTTTCGCTCGTCTTTATTGATTTTTGCTAGTGTGATTGCCATGGGTAAACAATATAGCAGAAGATTGAAACCTTTACAAGAGGTCTCTACAGTAGATATTGAAGGATAAAATCTACCCTTTCCTCTGGTGGAAGGACCGGAACCATGATGAGTTCATATCCGAAATGTTTATATGCATCGATAATGGCTTGGTGAATTCTCAAACACTCATCCCTAACTTCCCATCTTGCCTTATCGTTTTCATAAATCGGCAGCGGTTCAAGCACAAATACTTTGTAGTAATAATTTTTAGGAAGTTTTTCAATTACTTCTGGAACGGGCACTTTACCATTAATACAATAACCGTAACCGTCAATTACTCCCCGGTCCTGAAAAGCGACTTCTGCGGCACATTTTTCTTCAAGCTCTATCTGCTTTTCAGCTACAGCTTTTTGAAACTTTTCAAGATCTACCCAAGGTAAAATATCACCACCTTTTCGTTTCCCCTCTTCTATAATTATTCGAGCAGCCTCAGGTACTATCTTGTACCCACGAGAAGCCAGGATTTCAATGACAGTTGTCTTTCCTATTCCTGGACCACCAGTGATGACATATTTTTTCATAAAATTACACAAAAAGTTTTAAAGCCTTTTCGAAATCCTCTGGGTATGGTGCCTCTATTCGTATTAATCCCCCACCTAAGTCAGTGAATTCTATAACACGTGAATGTAGAGCCAATCTTTCAAAGCCCAGCACATTCGGGTGATTAGGGGCATATAATGTGTCACCTACCACTGG
>JAYUFM010000093.1:0-1559 GCA_043738715.1 bacterium
TCTTATCAAACTGTTTATGGTCATCCAGCTAGCGCAGGATTTTACGATGCAGTTACTTACGATATTGTGAAAATCCTTGATGCGTATAAGTCTACGAAAAAAACAGTAAAGGTTGATGATTTGAAGAAGTACATTTTAGCTGGAGTGAAAGGTGAAATGACAGATTACGCCTTTACTTCCGAGGGTGAAGTTTTAGGTTCAAATTATTTGAAACAGATTAATAAATAAATGTCCATCCTCACCACCCACAACCTTTCAAAACACTTCTCAGGCGTCACTGCAGTGAACAGGCTGTCAGTAAATTTTGAGCTTGGCAAAATCACCGGAATTGTCGGTCCAAATGGATCAGGTAAATCTACTTTCATTAATACTGTCACTGGAATGATTCTAATTGATTCCGGTGAAATTATTATCGCGGGTGTTGAAAAATTTCAGAAAATTTCTGCTCACGAAGTGGCCGGTCTCGGAATCACGAGAACTTTCCAAGATGTAAAATTATTCGAACAGATTCCAGTGTTGGATAATATCTTGGTTGTCTTGACTGAAAGGGGAGTTTGGAAATCATTGTTTGAAAAGTATAAAAAACTTCATCTGGAAAAAGCTGAAGAAGTTTTAACAAAAGTTGGTTTATGGGATAAACGACATGAATTAGCAAAAAACCTTTCGTATGGGCAAAGAAAGTTGTTAGAGATCGCTCGTGTTTTGGCAATGATTCATTCGGGTGTCGCAGATATTAATATTATATTTTTTGATGAGCCGTTTGCTGGGCTTTTTCCCGAAATGATAAAGACGGTGGTCCAGGTAATGAAAGAGCTTCGAGAAGAGGGCAAGGCTGTAATTTTAGTAGAGCATAATATGGAATTGATTAGAGAGCTTTCGGATCACTTGATCGTGTTGGATTCAGGGGAATTATTAGCGGAAGGAAATGTCGATGATGTTCTTTATAGGGCAGATGTAATTGAAGCTTATTTGGGTGAATAAATTATGAAAGAACCACTTCTACAACTTAATAATATTCATGTTCACTACGGCGGAGTCAAGGCGCTTGATGGGGTCTCTGTATCTATCATTGAAGGTGAAATTATTGCTCTTATGGGTCCAAATGGTGCAGGAAAATCTACAATTTTAAAAGTTATTTTCGGATTGGCACCAATTAGTTCAGGTGAGGTGATGTGGGAGGGGCAAAAATTTAAACCAATATCGCATGAAGTAGTCGAACGAGGAATTGCTTTTGTTCCACAGGGGCGCAGGGTTTTTACGCATTTAACAGTTTTAGAAAATTTGGAAATTGGTGGATTTAATATTAGAAGTGGGATTGAAAGACAAGAAAGGATAAATAATGTTCTGGATCTTTTTCCTGCCTTAAAGGCAAAGTTAAAAGCAAAATCCGGAACACTTTCTGGCGGTCAACAACAAATGTTGGCGATTGCGCGAGGATTGATGACTGACCCTAAATTATTGTTGTTGGACGAACCATCTCTTGGGCTTGCACCAAAAATTGTCAAAGAAGTTTTTGCAAAAATAAAGGAAATTAATGAAAGAAGAAAAACAGCGATATT
>JAYUFM010000094.1:0-1556 GCA_043738715.1 bacterium
CAAGGAATATGCTGAGCGTGTCAAATACGAGCTAGACATTCTTAATGAGCTTGGGTTCGTTGACTATATTTTGTTGGTTTGGGATGCTATGAACTTCTGCAAGGAGAAATCTATCCCCGTTGGCCCCGGCAGGGGTAGCGCGGCAGGAAGCCTCGTTTTATTTCTAATCGGTATTACTAAAATAGATTCGATTAAACATGGACTATTTTTCGAGCGTTTTGTTTCTAAAAGTAGGGCGAAGAAAACCGTGATTGATGGTATCACATATTTGGATGGGACACTTGTTCCTGATTGCGATTTGGATTTTGACTTTTATAGACGCCACGAGGTTTTAGAATATCTCAAAAATAAATACGCAGGAAAGACTTGTAAAATATTGACGCTTACAACCCTGTCGTCTAAACTTTGTATTAAAGAAGTCGGTAAGGTTTTGGGCATGAAAACAGAGGAAGAAATGACCTCTGTTACTACCATGATTCCCAAAAGACACGGAATTGTAGAAGATTTTTCGGTAGCGTATAACGATGTTCCAGATTTTAAGAATTGGTGCGACGAAAATAAATTAGTATATGAAACAGCATTAAAATTAGCTGATTTGATTAAAAATAAAGCATGTCATGCTAGTGGGATATTGGTTTCCTTTGATAAATTAGAAGACTGTTGCCCGACAGAAACAATTCACGATAAGGAATCGGACACAAGAGAACTAATTTCGAGTTACGATATGAATTGGGTATCATTATTTTCTGTTAAACTCGACGTTCTCGGATTAAGAGGAGTATCTGTTGTGGACGACTGCTGCAAGTCACTAGGTATTAAACAAGAAGATATTGATGTAAATGACCCAATAATTTATCAAAATCTTCAACATCTTGATAATCCTCATGGATTATTTCAAATCGAGGCCGATACAGCTAATAATGTCACTAAAAAAGTCAAACCCAAAAATATTGATGAAATAAGTGCTGTTTTAGCCATAGCCAGACCCGGAGCGTTGCAATTCGCGGATAAATTTGCGACATATTCTAATACTGGAATATCGGATTCTATTCACCCATTCTTTGATTCGGTATTACATGATACTGGTGGCCTTTGTCTTTATCAGGAACAGGCAATGAAGATGGCCAATAAGATTGGGTTTAATTTAGACGAGTCAGAACAACTTCGCCGTGCTATTGGGAAGAAGGATACTGTAAAGATTAAAGATTGGGAAAAGAAAATTAAAGATAAAATTATAGAAAACAACCATCCGAAAGAAATTGGTGACGTTTTTTGGAAAGTGGTTTCAGATTCAGCGGGGTATCAATTCAACCGTTCGCATTCTTTCGCGTATGCAACCCTTTGCGCCCAAACGATTTACCTCAAATTCAAATACCCAATACAATTTTACTTATCCTTGCTAAAAATGACAAAGCATGAGAGCCAATCCATTAACCAAATATCCATAATTCATCGAGAAATGCTCTCTTTGGGAATTCCATTATTTGCTCCTAGTCTAACGATGTCGAAGATGGATTTCTCGCAAGAACAAGACGGCATTAGATTCGGTCTTTCTT
>JAYUFM010000095.1:0-1556 GCA_043738715.1 bacterium
ATTTTGCAGTTACCACTGCTCGGTGTAGTGGCGAGTGAAAGATTGCCACAGGTCGCTTGCTGATTGTTTCGGTAAAATCAGCGACAACAAGCTCGCATATTTTCACGGAACGAGGCCAAAGTTTGGGTTCTGCTTCCATTGACTCAGCATGCCTCATCACGGCGTAACCTTCATCAGTAAAGTGCGCTCTGTACTTATCATTTGGGTGTATCATATTTAATTGTGTGGGTTCATATCCGACAGAATGTCGGGGTTTTAGTGATAGTATTATTGTTATAACAAATTGACAATGGGTACATAAAACATGTAAAAATACTCTATGTCAAAATTCTCCTGGCAAAAACTTAAAAATGAGACTAAAGATGTAAAAGGGGAAATGCGCCCCTTGTATGTACTTGCACCTATGGCTGATGTAACTGATTGCGCCTTCAGGTCGATGATTGCAAAATATGGCAGACCAGATGTGACTTGGACAGAATTCGTATCTGCTGATGGGCTTGTTCGTGCGACACCAGAAGGTAAGAAAAAATTGCTAAAGGATTTAGAATATACAGATGCAGAGAGGCCGATTATTGCACAATTATTTGGATCGAATGTTGAGAATATGGAGAAAGCTGCAAAGTTGGCGGCAGATCTAGGATTTGATGGAATCGATTTGAATATGGGATGTCCGGATAAAAGTATTGAGAAGCAGGGTTCTGGAGCGGGTATGATTAAAAATCCAAAAAAAGCGCAGGATATAATTCGAGCGGCTATGAATGGAGGATGGAGGATTGTTAACGGTGAAAAGTTTTTTCTTCCAGTCTCGGTCAAAACCAGAATTGGATATAACAAGAATGAATTGGACACGTGGTTGCCTGCGATTTTAGAAACAAAACCAGCATTAGTGACCGTGCACGCACGAACCCGAAAAGAAATGTCCCTTGTCCCAGCTGACTGGTCTCAGGTAAAAAAAGCAGTTGAAATTCGTGATCAATTTCAAGCAGGCGTTCCAGAAGGTGAACGCACTTTGATATTTGGAAATGGCGATGCGCTTTCAATATTAGATGCAAAAGACAAAGCGGAAAATTCTGGCGCTGATGGAGTCATGTTGGGCCGTGCAATTTTTGGTAAGCCGTGGTTATTTGCAAGTCTCGGAAATTCAAAATCAAATTCAGAAAATGCAGATTTAAAAAATACTAATCCAGAACAATTAGATTTGCCTGAAAACTTATTCAAGCGTCTTGATATTATGGTAGAGCATACAAAATTATTTGAAAAACTTTTAGGTGGAATAAAAAATTTTGCTGTGATGAAGAAACATTATAAGGCCTACGTAAATGGATTCGATGGGGCAAAAGAATTGCGTGAACATTTAATGACAGCTGAAAATGCAGATGGGGTTTGCAATATTGTCGATTCTTGGAAAAAACTTTAACTTTAAAATAAACATTAAGTAAATCAGTAGACTGTTCAGTGGACAGTGTTTGTTGACTTTGATTTTTTCGTCAATTATAATTTCCATAACAACTTAATACATATCAAGAGTGCAGGAAGGGAACTAGCCCAATGATCTG
>JAYUFM010000096.1:0-1553 GCA_043738715.1 bacterium
TGATCGTTTATTTTTTCATTTTTTTACTATTCTCGTATTATGTTTTGTTTATAACCTTTTAATTAAATGT
Organism: bacterium; assembly: GCA_043738715.1. Lineage (GTDB taxonomy): Bacteria > Patescibacteriota > Minisyncoccia > Phycocordibacterales > CAIZLB01 > JBAXAB01. The sequence continues at coordinate 71 of JAYUFM010000096.1, forward strand.
GTCTGAAATACATTCGATCTGCCATTTAAGAACAGTTGATGTCTAATTTCCGGCATTGAAGACCTAGAATCAGACACAGGCCTACGAATACAGTAAAAAATAAAAAATGTGTTCTGAAAGACACATACAGATACACACAGAAATGACAATGAATCCAACCTAGAGAGACCGGAAGGTACACATATCAATTGATCAAAATCGTTGCGACTTCAAGTGATAAAATTGAGCTCGAGCTTATCAACCAGCGATCAATATCTGTCAATCGGCATTTTCCAGAAAAAACATTCGAGAGAATTCTCTGCTATCTCATCTTTCCCATTACGAGGGTCGGAATCTTAGTTTTTCTCAAGTTCCAATAAAACCAGTAGAAGGCTTTTGGCAGTTTACCCGATGATAGTTTGGACAGTTTCTATTATTGTTGCATGCTTCGCCATGCAACAAGTTGAGGGTTTCATTCAACCATTTTTAAGCATCAAGAGAGCGAATAGATGTTTATCGCTGGCAGCTGAAAAAGAGGTACGAAAACTTTGGACATGAAAGCTGAATTTCAATTCAGCGAATGCTGATCTTCTAATTGCCTGAAAATGAAGGTATCAGTGGCCAATCTAGACAACGGAAACACGATCCAAATCAAATCTGGACAACCTCTAAGCCTCGCGTGCGTCAGATCAGGCCTTAGACTTTCATTCAATTGCAAGCAGGGTACTTGCTCCTCTTGCGAAGTTATGTTGGATGGAAAAAGGGTGCGGACGTGCATCACCAAAGTTCCTGAGAAGAGTAAGATAACAGTGAAGAAGGCAAAGCCATTGTAGCGTTCTGCAAGTTTATAATCTATTCTTCGATCGGAACTACCCCGCTTTTTACGGGGCATTTGTAGTGATGTATCATATGTATTTACTAGATAAAAGCTCATCATTTGGCAATCGAATGAAACTTTCCACAGATGTGACTTATCTCACTTGTATAGAGCGCTATGCAGAATTACAGAAGAAATTTTAAAAATTTATTTTTCTGAGTTTCGTTAATATTATTATCATTTTTAAAATCGAAATCCTCGATGAGTAGAAATAGCACATTTATATAATTGTGATAATGCGTTATTTGCTTCTTCGAAAAAAGTTCTTAATGAGGTGAGGCAGTAGATCGTAGCAGAGATAGAAAACCCTTTCAGGCTGCATATGCAAGTTGATATATGCATAATGAGCCAAAGAGTCTAGAGTGATCCACGTCAAGACACCTATATTCTCCCATCTGCTTGATGAGGAAGTAATAGGCTGGTTAAGCAGTTTAAACTCCAAATCATAAGACAGACATGTGTTTCTAATATTGAGGTAAAAGGCAACATCGTCCATGATAACATGATCTGGAAACTTGTGAATTTCAAATGCTTGCGATGTCAAGGCCAATCCTTGAATCGCAGATGGAAACCAAAATAAGGATGATCTGAGATTAAAGTAATGCGCTAGGACCCACAGACCCTGAT
>JAYUFM010000097.1:0-31477 GCA_043738715.1 bacterium
GTTGGCAGAAATGTTTAATTGAGGATTGTTTGGATCTGTCATGGTGAAAATATTCTATCATATTTATTGATTATAAAAAGTGGAAAGAAAATTAAAGGAATTACAAAGAAAAAGCAAAGGGAAAAGCAAAGAAAAAAGAGGGGGCAGGCATGGTGACCTGTCCCCTCCCTTTGAATTTTTCGGCAGGGTGGGCTGCCTTATCGCTGAGCGTCGAGATTGCTGTGAGGTTCAGGGGTGAAAACCTTGGAAAGTTCCCTGGTGCGACTTGTCCCGTGCCGGACAAGTACATCTGGTTGAACTTCTGTGGTCTCATTCACAGCGAACGCAGGTTCAGCTTCGGGCTCTTGATTGCGCAACGCCCACGCCTCGTAACAAATGAAGGCAAAGAACGCTATGGTTGCCGTACCGACTGCGATTACGGCTGCCCGACGGCGGACCTTTTTGCTTTCCCAGGGTGAAATGGTACGGCAAGTGTAGAAACCTTGGGCCTTGCGGCGAGGAGGATTCGGAGGATTCATGGTGGATTCTGAATGGCTGAGCTTGGTGGTGGTTGGTGGTCGTTTTATCGGGTTTGAACTGACAAATAAAGAACTAGTGTCTCATCTGGGTCTTGCGACTATAGTGATTCACGGGCTTTGTAAGGCTTAGCAAGTAGTATGCCACATAAGAAACACAAGTTCAATACGTTGAATTCACATAAATTTCATAGTACTATGATACCCGCATCGAGCATGCCGCGATGGCGGAATTGGTAGACGCACACGACTCAAAATCGTGCGGGGGTAACCCCATGAGAGTTCAATTCTCTCTCGCGGCACAATCAAGTTTTTTAGTGATTTTTTGGAATTTTTCCAAAATGCCTAAAATTACTTAAACAAAATGAAGGATATTATTGTTATCATCGGACCAACAACAAGCGGAAAAACCGCGCTTTCCATTAAACTTGCCAGAAAATATAATGGTGAAGTTATTTCCGCTGATTCACGCCAAGTATACAGATACATTGATCTAGCAAGCGGTAAAGTAACAAAAAAAGAGATGGGTAAAATTCCTCATCATTTAATTGACGTGGTTGATCCTAAAAAAGTTTTCACCGTTAGTGATTTTAAGAAACAGGCCTCGCGCGCCATCGACGACATTATCGCGCGAGGCCATACCCCTATCATTTGTGGGGGAACTGGTTTTTACATAGACGCACTTTTACATGACAGTCAATTTCCAGAGGTTAAACCCGATTTAAAATTGAGAGCATCTCTTTCGAAAAAAACCTCACCGGAACTATTTTTGAAATTACAAAAACTTGACCCAATACGTGCGCAACAAATTGATAAAAACAATCCTGTACGCTTAATACGTGCTATCGAGATTGCTAAAAAATTAGGCAAGGTGCCCCCAGACAAAGACGGACCAAATGCATTATACAAAAAATATAATGTGGAAATAATGTACATTGATTTACCAGATGAAAAACTGTTCAAAAAAGTCATTGCTAGAGTTGACCAGCGTATTAAAAAAGGAATGATTGAGGAGGTTAAAAACTTACACACAGTGTACAAAGTCTCTTGGAAACGCCTTTATGAAATAGGTCTTGAATGTCGTTTTGTTTCAATGTACCTTCGTGACCAACTAACATTAAATGAATTGCGCGAACAATTATTCACAGCAACAAAACAATACATCAAAAGACAGAGGACTTGGTTTGCTAAATATACTTAAAACAAAAACCGCTCGATTAAAATCAAGCGGTTTTTGTTTTAAGTATTCTTTTCAGTCTTTAAGGTAACTATTGAACAGTACTACTGGCCGAAACAGTTGATGTCGCATATGATTGTCTTCATATCCTGTCTTGCAGTTTTAAGATCATCCGTTGCAGTTTTTATATTCGCACGAGCCGACTTTAAAGCAGCCGTATTTGCAGCCAACTTTGTCTTGTCACCTTGATCCGGAGTAAGCTTTGCCATAGCTGTTATTGCTGTTTCTGCCTGAGCATTGGCGTCAGCAATCTTGGTGTTAAACTCAACCAAAGAAGCCTGAATAGCAGTAACATCCTTTCCTGCAGATTGTTCAGTTGTAATTCTAGCCTGAATTTTAGCACCTATAGTTGTCATTAATCCAACAATAGTTTTTACCCTGTCAGCAGAAGCATACAAATGTCCTCGTGGCACAATCAAAGCATAAATTCTGTAATTAGCTGTAATTGTTTTTTCATCACTCAATGCAACAGTATTATCTGTGTCTGCATCAATTTTTTCTTTCAAATAAGTTAGTCCTGTGATATTAGTCTGGACCTCACTGGAAATACTAGATTTTTCTGTTGCTGAAACATTCTTCAAACCCTGAACCTTAGTATTTAATTTATTAAGGTCATCAATTCTTGCACTTATAGCAGTGTTTCCTCTTGTGATGATTTTAGTTAAACTTTCTGATTTCTTTGCCGCTAAATTCACCTTTGCGTTAGTACGAATATTTGTTTTTACCGAAGTAGAACCAGTGGTCGTTGTAGAAGATGCACTGACCATAACTGATGTGTCTAAACCGACTGATGTTTCAGCATAAGCAGGAACCGCTACTATACTGGCTAATACTAAAGCACTTGTAACTATCGAAAATGCAGATGTCGTAATTTTTTTGTTAGTCATAATATTTTTTTAGCTTATTTATTCTGATTACTTAATCCTTGATCTGCGCTCGCGTTATCTGAATTCAAAGCATTCATTTGAGCATCAACATTTCTACTATCCTGATCAAGAGCGGCGTCAGAATTATTCTGATTAGAAGCTGAAATAGTTGTCGAAGACATAACTGTTGTAGAAGCTGTTGGCTGTGTATTTACAGTATGTACAGTTGAAGTAGCCATATTTGATGAATAATTTGATTGATCTTTTCCACCCTTCATATACCACCATCCACCAAGGACGATCAGTGCTATAACGATGATTGTCCAAACAGTTCCTTTTGTTGTCATAATAAATTTTAATTGAATAGTTTTAATAATTTGACTGAGTGCATTGTCTATTATACGCCCTTAACCCCACCTAGGGCAATGCTCCGATTAATCCTTATATTTGGGTGTTTTTCATATTTTTCCTTAAAATTTTCATTATTTTGCTAATAAAAAAAACAAACACCAGACCCCTGAGGACCTAGTGTTTGTTTTAAAATAAAGACTAAATTATTTTCCCTTTTTAGTGCTTTTCTTTTTAGAAGCAATTGCCGCCTTTTTTGCATATTTTATTGCAAGACGCTTCTTTGTTTTTTTCGAGCGAGAAGTTTTGTTCTTCCCTACTCCTGTTATTCTTTTTGCCATATCGAAAATTATATACTATTTCAAAAAAAATGCACGCATTAAAACTATTTCAGAACTGCCAAAACATCCTTTGTTTCCTGCACTTTCATCCCAAGATAAAAAGTCAACGCCGGAATCACTAGAATAAACATAATAACCGCTGCCAATTTTGAATACCACGTCACTTCATTAAATTTAATTTTCATATTATTTATAATTCTATCAAACATTTTCATTTCTCGCCCTCCATGCTAGTATTTTGAAGCTACAAGTGAAGTTTGAAGTCAGCCATACCAAAATCACAAATGGGCCTATAGTTTCAATGGTAAAACATTCCTCTCCAAAAGGAAGGTTCTAGGTTCGAGTCCTAGTGGGCCCGCAGTATTAGACACTTTCATAATTTTGTTATATAAATTCTACGGACACAAGTTCTAACACAAGTCGAGCTTGGCCACGGCCATACCAGCCGTTTCTTTCAACCCACAACCAAACTGAACCATGTTAAAATTCCTGAAACGAATCTTCGGAAAAAAAACTCCAAAACCCGAAACACCGAAAGACCTTTGGGCCGGCGGCAGAGAAAGCTACGTTAACGTTTTCTTCCGCAAAAGACTGGACCAACTCGCACGTGACCTCTCCGGCCTGTTCGGCGAAATGAAAACGCGCTACAACCCCGAGCGTGGGTGTGCGGAGGTCTATATGACAAAAACCGGCTTGGTCATCTTTCAAGTCGTCGTAAACGGCACAATGGGATCTCCATACGAAGCCCTCGTTACAGCAGTCGCTTTGCAAACATCTATGAAGCTCATGATCTGGGCCATCTTCGATGACAAGATCCGAGTCAAGTGGAACTTCCTCTTCGAAGTCCAAGAACCCGCTCGAACCTGAATTACCAGCTACTGGGATCAAACTAGCTGCATACAACCAACCCGCCTGTTCCCAGCAGGCGTGGTTTTTTGTATGTGAAATATTTTAAATCTATCACTTTTATCCAACCACGAGGTATGCCACCAAAAAACACATACCGTGATAAAATACAATTCATGAAACGTCCAAAAATTCTTGAAGACGCAGGGTTTGATTTATATGTTGATACCTCAAAATTGAGAGACCTGCCCTTACCTGTTGAACAGAAGAAACTTGAAGAACTGACTTGGTGTTTTGATTTTCCAGTATGGGAAAAAGACGGAACCGATGATTGGAACTTAACCCCAAGGCAAGTCATCGACAAGGAACCTGGTACGTCCGAACATATGAAGAAGGTTGAGGGATCCAATTTAGAATATCCAATAGTTATTATTTTTAATAAAGACAGATGGGTAATACTGGATGGAATTCATCGATTAGTAAAATCATACTTGCTTAAAAAACCCACTATCGATGTCAAAATACTATCAAAAGATAGCCCGTATCTAATAAGTAAATAATAATAAAATGAATAAATATTCTAAAGTCACAAAATTAATTTTACTCTTAATTATCATCCTCTTTTTTGGAACTGTTTATTATTTAAAATTTTCACCACGAACTTCAGACCTTACAGATAATTCAAATGCCGTAATAAAAGATAACAACCAAGCATCAACTACCCTTTCAAATAATGATCCCGCTTGTGATGGAGAGAAAAACCCCTACGCAACTATTGGTTATGGAATTAAACATAATTATTCAGGAAGCATTATCGCAGGGAAAAAAATTTCCATGACTTTATCGTGCGATCATAAAACAATTACCCTCTCTGGTTCAGTAAATCAGACTTTACAAGTAAAAAACAAGGAATACAACGAGGCCGGCTCAGATGTTGGAATGACTGAGGACGGACCAGACGGATTAATCGAATTAGCAGACCTAAGCAGTGGGACTGAGGTTATAGACACCGACAGTGATTATAATTTTGATGGTTACAATGACATAACAAGTATTTCATCGAATGGTCAGGGTCGATCAGCCATCGATTCGTTTATTATATTTCTTTATAATCCAAAAACCAATCAATTTGTTTTTAATAAACAATTAAGCAATTTAGAGAACATATCCGTTACTGAAAACAAAACACTAATGCAACAATACTGTTATTTTGACTCTAAAGGGTACTCAGGCAAATGCAACATTACATATTATAAATGGAAGGATGAGAAGCTGATTAAAACTGGCGGGGAGGTTCAATCAGTCGAGTAGCGAAAAATTTGCCTGTTGCCTACTTGCTCTTTTTGGGTACTATTAAACCCAGACAAGTAAAACTTGACACAAATCACCACAAAAAAACAGGAGGACACATTATGAGCAAAGTGATAGTAGCAAAGTTTGGTGGCACTTCTCTCGCTGACTCTGATCAGTTCAAGAAGGTCATGGCAATCATCAAATCTGACCCACGGCGTCGGTACATCGTGGTCTCTGCACCCGGAAAAAGAAACCCTGAGGATCGCAAGATCACAGATCTCTTCTACGAGTGGCACAGACTCAACCATCTTCAACTCTCGACCGTCGAGGTCATGCAAATCATTCACGATCGGTTTGCAGAAATCGTCAGGGATCTCGGACTTTCCCTTAATATCGGAAGTGAGATTGCAGAAATCGATCGGATGATCCGCGCAGGTGCATCGGCAGATTATTCAGCAAGTCGTGGCGAATACCTTAGTGGCAAAATACTTGCAGAGGCTCTTGGATACGACATCGTCGATCCAGAATCCTGCATTATCTTTGACAGCACCGGCCAATATTCGAGGGATGACGAGCGTATTCAAAAGAGGTTGGGAAAAGGAAGAAATGCTGTCATCCCCGGATTCTATGGTATCGGTCCAAACGGCAAGGTGAGAACTTTTTCTCGCGGAGGATCCGACATAACCGGAGCAATCATTGCCCGAGCAGTTGGCGCAAGCATTTACGAAAACTGGACAGACGTATCTGGACTTCTAATGGCAGATCCTCGTGTGGTTAATAACCCACGCAGGATTAAAATGGCAACCTACCGCGAACTGCGCGAGTTGGCCTATATGGGAGCGAGTGTGTTCCATCAAGATGCAATGTTCCCTGTTCAAGAAGCTGGAATTATCACAAACATCAGGAATACAAATGTTCCGGAAGATCCCGGGACGTTCATTGTGCCAGAGAAAACCCCACGTGAAGATGCCCGACCAATCGTAGGGATCGCCGGACGCAAGAGCTTCACTGTGTTTACGGTTGAAAAGGATATGATGAATTCACAAGTGGGTATCGCTCGGAAGATTCTGGGAGCGTTTGAAGGAAACGGCGTGAGCATTGAACACATGCCGAGTGGTATTGATACCATCAGTATTATCGTGGATGACGAAAAACTGAATGGGAAATCGGATTTAATCGTCCGTCAAATCAAGAGCGAGTGTTCACCAGACAGTGTCGAGGTCAATCCTGGCATGGCAATGATTGCTGTGGTTGGAAGACCGATGAAACACACCCTTGGAGTTGCCGCCAAAGTTTTTCAGGCACTTGCGGACAATGGAATCAACATCCGAATGATCAATCAAGGTTCCAGCGAAATCAGCATCATCATTGGCGTGGAAAATTCCGATTACGATGCTGCTATTCGTGCCATATACGCAACTTTAGAATAAGGTCACGAGGATCACTAGCCTTAGACACGATCTCCGAGGTGCAAGTTTAAAAGACAGACATGCCTAAACGCAAAATGATATTCCCCGTCGACTGACAGCTGTCGGCGGGGAATCTTTTTTTATTTCCTTAACGTGCCATTTGTATTAGATGTGTAAAAAAATCCCCTGCCTTTATACCAGATTCTTTTAGAGAAGCCATAATTGGTGAAGTTTCACCCAAGTGCGGACTGGTATCTGATTCAATTAAATAAACCCCTCGTCTTGGAGAAACAATGAAATCAAAAGTTGCATAATATCGCATACCTAAATGATCCTTTACAGTTTTTATAATCCTTTCAATTTCATCTTTATGTAAATCAGTTAAATTTTTTGGAACATCAATATTATACTGCCCGAGATGTCTCGACATCGTATCCAAGTGCCCTGTCCATAATTTTGAACGCGCGACGCTTGAACGTTTTTCATCAGTAGATACAGCAACTGGTATTAATATGTATGTATCCTGCCCGCGCAATCCCTCGACAAATCCTGAGACAATTTCGGAGCCAGAAATGTATTCCTCAACCAAAATATCCTTAGAAACCAAAACAGCATTACGCAGAGCGTCTACCAAAGTTGGATAACTGGTGGCCACAGAAACACCAATTGATAAACCTGCCTTTTGAGGTTTTACAATTGCAGGTAATGGAAAAGTTCCAAATAAATCCTTAGCTATTTTGTGCAAGTCATCAGTAATCGACACATTCATCTCTCGATAAAAAGGCGTCTTAATATTTAAATCTCTTAAAGTCTTTTTAAAAGCCACCTTATGAAATGCAGTTGCTGATGGGTACTGGGGACTCCCCACGTATGGCACACCTGATTGTTCTAAAATTTTTTGAACCTCCCCGTCTTCACCGTATGTGCCATGCAGTGCATTTACTACAACATCAAAATTTTGTATGGCGTCAATTGGTTTTTTTGGTGCACCAGAAATATACCACACTCCTTTTTTATCAATAAAAATATCTGCTACTGAATATTCAGATTTAGAATTTTCAGTTTCTAGACTTTTTAAGAAATGTGAACCAGACAAAAGCGAAGCTTCGTGTTCGTCAGACGGACCTCCACGTAAAATACCGATATGTATTTTGGACATATCGGTATTTTACCATAAACGATTAGAAAATAATTCTACTACACAAAATCACCAAAAATATTGAGTGAAATATAAAGATTATTTTTTCGCTTCTATAAATTCTACTCGCTTTCTAAGAACCGCACTGTATTTCTTTAGTTTGATCTTTCGCTCAACCTTCTTTCGATTCTTACGGCTGTAATAAACCTCACCAGTTGATTTGTTCTTTAGAATTATAAGTTGTTTTTGTGACATAAAGTTGTATCGGCATATTATCAAGAATTTAGCATTTCGGCAAGTAAAAGACCTTTTTTAGGGTTTATTTTTAGACTTTGAACTTGAGCCATTTCATATTATGATACCCACATGTCAAACGAAATTAAACTTGTTATAGGAATTATTATTGTATCTATTGGGGTAACGTTTTTAGGTCTAAAATTAGCATATAGAGCCCCACAAGAGGCAAAATTACTATTATCTGCTGACCGCATTGATAATGCTGAAAGTCCACGACTTAAAGGGGCTAGCTCGACTATTTCAATAGTAGAATTCGCAGATTTTGAATGCCCTGCATGTGGAGCAATGCATCCGATATTTAAGCAGCTATTAAAAGCTTACGGTAATAAAATCACTTTTGTTTATCGAAACTTCCCTATTCACGAAAACGCTGACCAGTTCGCTATCGCTGCTCTTGCTGCAGGAAAACAGAATAAATTCTGGGAAATGCACGATATGATGTTTGAAGGTCAATCAGAATGGTCAGATATATCATTTGACAAACAAATGGCTATATTTGCAGGATATGCTCAAAAATTAGGATTAGATATGAAAAAGTATCAGGCAGATCTTGCAGATAAACATCTAGCAGATATGGTAAAGAAAGACAAAGAGGATGCATTTGCTATGGGAATCAATGCCACACCTACAATCATTATTAACAATAACCGAGTAATTGTTGGTGGTAAAAATTACGCTGATTTAATAAAGATGATAGACGAAGAAATTGCTAAGGGTCCCCAGGTTGCTCCGAATAAATAAGTCGGCTTCAAACGAAAAGATCCCGAGAGAACGGAATAGCCCCCTTAAAGAAATTTAAAAGGGGGGCTTTCCCTTGGCTCAACCCTTCGGGTTTCCGCCAGATCTCTCTTGATCTTTTGTTTTTCGCCGTAAGTATTCCAAAGTGTAGCTGGAAAAGTAAAAAGCCAGAGAGACTCGACGGAAGACCGTAAGGTCTGAGTCGGAGGAAAGTTTTTTTTAAAAGGTTTTTCCTTTAAAAAACTATTCCGCTCTCTCTGGCTTTTTAACTTTGGAGGCTCTGTGCCACAAACTATATTTAATATAACCTAATGCGAAGCCACATCACTTTCCGACAACATACTATCAGTAACAATAGGGGCGGCTTCATTGCTAGCCTTTTTGTTTTCTGGTGCAACAACAACACCTGATCCGGCGAAGAATGGGATACGTTTTTTAAATGAACCCCACACTTCAATCACTTCTTCATTGCGAAGGAGAAACAGAACACCAGCCCAAGATGCAATCCCGACTACCCCACCTAATAGCCCGTGGATAAAGACACTGAAAACTTTTGTCTGATCGATAAATGGTTCAGCGAGGTTTAAAGTTATATACGCCATAAAACCTGCAATTACTGCTGACTCAAAACTTTGCCATAATGTTCGTCCAACATTTTTTGTAAACATTCCTTCTCCGAAATCTTTTTCAAAGACTATCCAGAAAATAATCATGTTAATAACTGTTCCTAACATGTAACCTAATGGCAACATTAAAACTTCCGTACCTGGAATTCCTGAGACACGGAACAACCTCTCTACACCTTGTGCAAATGCAGGACTAGTTGCAAATAATTGCAAAAATAAATAAGGTAATGTGATAGTTAATACTGACGAAAATAGATTGATAAATAAGGGTTTTATCGTCCTCCCAGCGGCATAATAAGCTCGGATAAATAATAATTCGAGGCTCTGCGCGGATAATGAAATAACAAACAGTGCGACTGATGCAGCTGTTAATCTTGTATCGTTCCAATTAAATGAACCCGATCCTAGAATTACACGAACAATTTGCGCACGCAAAATAATAAATAACGCTGTGATTGGCAAAGACCAAAATAAAATGTGCCTTGTGGCGACTTGAACATGTTCAACGAATTCTTTTTTCTTCCCATTCACATAACACATTGATAATAATGGAAATGCAGCTAAAGTGTAAGACACCCCAACAATTGCAAATGGAACTGACTGAAGGTTCGTCGCTAAACTAAAAATTGAAATCGAACCAGCCGTCAAAACCGAAGCAAACGATGTGATAAAAATAAGTTCAAGCTGACTGGCTGACAAAGTAATTGTGCGTGGAATTGATAGTGTCAGTATTTTAAGAAGTCTTTTGAAATCCCATTTGAAAGTAAAACGTGGCAATTGTCCCAGTGATCCTACATAAGGTGCCTGAACTGCGAAATGGAGAACTGCACCAAATACAACACCTGCAACAATTCCTTGCAAACCAAATTTTGGATATAAAAATACCGTTCCAAATATTATAGATAAGTTATAGAAAATTGGTGCAATAGCATAAATAAAAAACCTTTTGTTCATCTGTGTAATAACAGACAATAGGTTTGAAACACCTAAAAAGATTGGCTGTAATAATAAAATCCTCGACATTGATATTACTGTATTGATTTCTGACACACCAAATCCCGGAAATAAATAATGCGCAATTTTAGGCATCAAGAAAAATAAAATAGTAGACACAACTGCCATCAAGCTAAGAAAGAAAGAAAACAGCTCGCTCATTAATTTTTTTACAGCTTCGCTACCCTTCTCGCTTGTTGCACTAAAAAATGGAATTAAAACTGCAACAGAAACAAGTGAAGCCAGTGTTGCAAACACAAAATCTGGTACTCGAAAAGATGCATAATAAAGATCAAGGGTAGGTCCAGCACCAAAAGAATTAGCTAACAATCTGTCTCGGAACAAGGCAAGTATCTGCGACATCAAAGTAAAAAAACCGATCAAATACGCAGCGTGGTGGATTCCTGCTATCTCTTTCGAGACAAATTGAACAAGCTTTTTAACCATATAATATAAGAGTATATCGCAAAAACAATAGACCCACAATGGTTTTTGTGTTATATTCACACCGGTTTTGCATCAGACAGTCGCCAATATGCACTTCGGTACATATTGGAGGAAAGTCCGAACACTTTTTGTTGGGCTCGCACAAGCAGATCACATCCGTGATGTTCTAAAGCGAGCCCAACAAAAACAGGTAGCGGGTAACGCCCGTCCGGAGCAATCCGCGAGATGCGAGCAGTGACGTGTACATTCGAAAGTTTGTACAGTTCGACTTCGGTCGAATAATTCCACGATATATTGAAAGTGGAAGTGAAACGGCAAAACTCTTACCCGAGTGCAAGGCCGCGCTCAACAATATTTTCGAATAATGTTAGAGAGAGCCGCTCGAGTCCAACAGCAATGTTGGTCCCAGATAAATGACTGTCACCTTTCGGATCAAACCTTAAGGAACAGAATTCGGCTTATAGATGCAAAACCAATTGAAAAACCCACAGCGATGTGGGTTTTTCTTTTTATAAAATATTTTTGATGCAAATTTTATATAAACAAAAAAAACAAAAGCCTGGGGAAGCATGCGCAACCCCAGGCCCTTTCGTTTCAATTGATTTAATCCCAACCTGGGTGTCCTACCCCACTCCTGCTGTGGCCCGGAGGACTTCTGCGTGCTGCAAGTCCTTGTCTTTGTGCCTACGGGCATCGAGGCATGCAAACAGATGTGCTTCGGTGTAAACAGGGATGAAGACTCCCAGCACATGAGCACTGCATTCCTTTGCGATAAGGCTTGTGACACGAGCCAACCCTTTGACTGGAGCCTGCGTCACAATGGAGCCGTGGTCTGGGTCTCTCGTGCTCAACACGACAACGTCGCCTGCCCGTACGCAGAGATGTCCCTCATTCGCAAAGACGCCATCCCTCAGTGCAAGTAACGCGATGACGCGCCCATAGCCCGCAGGCTTATGTTTGAGACCCATGATGAGCCCACCCCGCTGGATTTTGTTCACGTCTCGCATCAGTTCTTGGTGGTGCACGCTTTTTTGATGCGCCTCATCCGGAGCCATCAAGGCCATGAGCCCTTCAGTATCTCCGACGATTTGGGCATAGTTCGCCCAGAAGTTACGCCATTCTCTCTCGTTCATGATTCTTTTTTTGTTTTTTGTATGGTCATTTCTGACCAGGTTTGTTCATTTACTCAAAAACATACTACTTCATCTGTCAATAAACACAATTCAACTCAACATTCAATCTTTCGGCGGAGAACAAAAGGTCTAGAGATATCTGACGGAGGAAACCGTAAGGTTTCCGAGTCAAAGGAAAAGTCCTTCATTTTGAGTTTTCAAATGAAGGACTTATTCCGGTATCTATAGAACTTTTCGTTCGTAGCCATTCTCTCTGGCTTTTTAACTTTGTAGGCGCTGTGCCACTAAACCTTTTCGTTCGTAGCCGCCTACTTAACCGCCTCTACCTTTGCACTAATCACCGCAAGGTCTTCGATTTCACAATTACCACCAGCACATGCCAACTCTTTCTTTACATCTGTATTATCTGTCTTTTCGTAAATAACAATCTTTGAGAAATCTAAACCTTCGTATTTTCTCATCAACTCAACATAAGTCTTTTCATCACATTCCTCATAAGGAGCTAATTGATACACATGATTTGATCGAGGTAGGAATGAAAGACCACCAGAGATATCCCAGTTCTGGTAAATCCAGTTACCTACTTCTAACCATTCATCGTCTCCAACTGAAATTGTGACTGATGGATTGTGTTCTGTGAAATTTTCTTTAACCATTTTCCAGAATACCAATTGTTCAATTGCACTCATGTCATCCTTGAAAATTGATCCCTTAGGAGCCTTAACAGGGAAATCAATTACGAAAGTCGTAGCGTTTTCAACAGTCTGACCAACTTCTGGATGATATGGAACACCTTGATCCTTCATCATTTGGAACAATGCATCATTCGCAGAGATTCTCACACGTCGGATATAGAACTGTGAATGTCTTGGGTGCATACCTGATGAACAATCTACAGTCTGCGAAAGGTTACCTGATGGCTTAACACATGTAATCGCAGTCGAAGCATTAACACCGAATCGCTTTGCATACAATTTATTTACACGAATGGCTTCGTCACGTAGTTTTCTCAAAACCTCAGGCTTTCGAACTTCTGGACAATCCCACATACCTGTAATTGATACACCCAAAAGTCTTTCTTCCATACAGTTCTTTTTCCATTCTGGTGAAAGATAGATGAAATCAGTAAATGTTGATTGATAAGTTCCTAAAATAGTAGCGACCTTTATCTTTCTCATAAGGTCTGCCAATTTGTCTTCATGTCGCGCAACAACCTCTGAAAGGTTACAGAACTGCTTTGGACGCAAAATAATTTCTCCACATGGATTAGTTCCAAATCGGTGCATCCAAGCCTTTGAAACAGCAAGACGTCTTGCAGGAAGAGTCTTTGCAAGGCAACCTCGGTTGAAAATACCTCTTTCTCCTGACTTACTCTTTATAAGGGCTGTCCATTCATCTAGGAACTCAGTTAATTCCGGCTTTTCATTGTATACAGCGGAATTATTTGAAAGTGATCGCTGTGGCTCGTTAATCCAGAACTGGCCTTTCTTTGCATCACGGATCTGGTCATCTTGTAGATCAGACAATGAAATAAGGGCTGTTCGGCGAACACCTCCTGAAACTACACCTTCACCGATTTTACAAACAATATCGTGAACATCCAGGTTGGAAAGGTGCTTACCTTGTTTCGAAAGAATCTTTGAACGAGAAAAATTATGAATATCAACTAGAGGGGCAGGACCCGACGATCTACCACCTGTTGTCTTTAATCTTGCGCCAGCAGGTCGAAGCAATGAATAATCAAATTCCACATCATCACCTTCAAACCAATGTTTCAAACCGATTGCTAATGAATCTGACCAACCCTCTCTTGAATCTGGAATAACAAATTTATGTTTTTTACCAGTTTGGAATTTAATTTGAGGAAGTGACTGACTGTTATAACTTTCTGCAGAAAATCCAACACCACATCCTGACATTGAAAGAAACATAATTTCAGCAAAGTCCTGATATGTTTCAGGTGCAGTAAATGAACAATTATAAGTTGAAGCGTGATTTCGTCGAAGTGCTTCACCAGAAAATTGTAGCGCACGCATTGATGGCATTGATTCGTGCATCAAGATTGATTTGCGAACTTCAGAATATTCTTTTTCTGTTAGTTTATTTCCCAATCTTTCTTTCATGAAGTTAACATAACGGTCTACCGTTTCAACCCATGTCTCTCGACGAGATTCTTCTTCTATCCATCGTGAGTACGTTCTATAGTAAATAAATTCACCTAATGGATTTCGGAAACTCTTTTTTGATTCTGCAGCAAGTTTTTTTACATTTTCAGG
This sequence comes from bacterium, assembly GCA_043738715.1. Taxonomy (GTDB): domain Bacteria; phylum Patescibacteriota; class Minisyncoccia; order Phycocordibacterales; family CAIZLB01; genus JBAXAB01. The sequence goes on from JAYUFM010000097.1 coordinate 14,504, forward strand.
AACAGCAATGTCTCTTTTTACACGTTCTTTATTTCTAGCAGCTCGGTACAAAATATATTCTTTCGCAGTTTTTACATATTCAGATAAAATTAATTGTTTTTCTACAATATCCTGAATTCCTTCAACGTCAGGCATAAAATATTTAAATTTTTAGCAATTCGCAAAAGCTCATTGTGTACATTATGTGCTACATCGCGGGCTTCTTCGGCAGAACCTTCACCTGTAATTGACATTGCCTTTGTTATTGCACTTACGATCTTTTCTTTATCGTAAATTACAATTTCACCATTTCTTTTATGAATTCTTTTGATAACTTCTTTCTCTTTTTCCCCTGATGTTTTCTTTGCTGGTGCCATATAGAACTATAATTATTTTCTTATAAATTTGTAATAAATTTTTACTGATTTCGTGTAAAAATTGCGATTGCCTAACCATTGTAGTCCTTAAAAAAGATGTTGAATACCTGTGGATAAGTACCTCAATACAACAGAGAAAGTCTGTAAAGAGCCGATCCCAAAAAGCTATCTATTCAGTCACCTTTTGAACCCTTTAAAAAGCAAAATTTGCTGTATCCCCTATTTTTATGTTCTTAGATTTAACCTGACCTTTGGAAATTTCAAGCACATACGAGACTTCACCCGGAGATTCGTATATTTTAGGAAAGTCTTCCGGCTTTGCTCCCTCAACATATCCTGTTATTTTTTTGTTTTGATCCATCCACACAATGTCTATTGGAAAATTCATATCTTTCATCCAAAATCCTTCTATTGATGGTTCAGAAAAAACAAACAACATTCCAGTATCAACATTTAATTTATCGTCAAGAGACTTTCTACCACCTAAACCTAATATTTTTTCTTCATCCGTACTAGCAATTTCCACTAAAAAATAATTTTTATTAATTACAAGCCTAGTTGTTGGCATTTTTACAACAGTGTTCACAGAATTATTTACCGTACGAACGTTTGGTTTTCTAAATAAGGAGACCGAAAATGGAAACAATAACACTGCGCAACAAAAAACAACCGCGGGAATTAAAAATATTTTATTTATTTTCTCCTTCTTTTTTATCATTACTTGTTGGGGTTACTTTTTGGACATCTCCTGGTTTTAAATCAAGACAAACTGAGTTCATACAAAAACGTTTTCCAGTCAATGTTGGACCATCTTCAAAAACATGTCCGAGATGTGAACCACATTTGGCACACTCAACTTCAACTCGATGCATACCATGATCGTCATCCAAAATTTGATTAACAGATCCAGGAATTGCGTCATCAAAACTTGGCCATCCTGTTCCTGAATCAAATTTTGTATCTGATTTAAAAAGCTCATTACCACAAACCGCGCACGTGTAGACTCCGCTTTCTTTTGCGTGTAAAAGTTTTCCTGTGAAAGGCATTTCAGTCCCCCTCTCCCTGGCCACTCGATACAATTCTGGATTTTTATTTTTTAATTCATCATCATTTATTTTCATATAATTTTTGTCTTAAAGATTTATAACTAGTTAAATAAAATAAAGAACAACTATTCTCTCGCCATAGCACCAACCTTTGCAAGAAAATTTTCCTTTTCAGCATCTGTTCTTTTGAATTTTTTATCCAGCACCTTAATGCTTTTAACCTTTAACCCACAGAAACCTAGCACTCCAAAATTCCAAATCGTCCAGAATGGTTTTGCAATCAACCAGTATAGCCACATAGAACCATCACAAGTAATGAAAACACGAGCAGTTTTACCCTTTAATAAGCCAATCGGCTTTCCATCTATATATTTAAAGGCAAAACCACCTGCAAAGTTGTTGTCCAGCCAATTTTTTAATATAGCAGGAGGGCTAACCCACCACATTGGATGAACAAAGACCAATTCGTCAGAATTAGTAATTTTTTGTTTCATCACGTCACGGACAGGATCTGGTTTACCCATATCATGAGGGTCTTCGAACCTTAAAAAGTCTTGCTTTATATCAGTAGTGTAAAGGTTTAACAGTTCAACAGTGTGCCCGACTGATTCACTCGCAACTTTATATGCATCTGCAATTTTATGGGTAAAACCTCGAGAACTAGGATGGGCGGTGACAATTAAGATATTTTTTTTCACTTGATTTTGGATTAATGATGACGGAAATAACCGGGGATAACCGAGGGTAAAAGTGCGCGTCACCGACTTGTTAATAACACCTTTCGAGAATATAAAATTACACAAAGAGAACTACTCTGTAAAAATTTTATACATATTCATACCTAGAACTGAGCCAATGACAGGACCTGCAACATACATCAAATTTAATGATCCGAGCGCCAAAGCAACAGCAGGATTCAAAATTCCATTTGAACCAAACGCGGCTGCAATTACAACACCCAGAACGAGTGAGCCTCCTATCGCAATTCCTGACAATGGTGAAGGAGTTTTTCCATACACAACAGATGCGATTCCAAAAGTAAAAAAGAAAGTTCCAATTATTTCAGCAAACAAAACTTGCATTGAATTTGAAACCAACAATCCCGTTACCACTCCACTGTTTGCAGTGACAATTAATGCAACACTTGCTCCAATAAATTGAGAGAAAATGTACAACAATGCATCATGGTGTTTTGTTTTTCCAATTGTCCACGCACCAATTGTGACTGCTGGATTAAAATGTGCACCACTGATGTGTCCTAGCGAGTAAACAAAAAGACCAAGTGTAAGTCCTGCTACTAATGGAACTGATAAAGGACCTCCCGAATGAATTGCCATTATGACCGCCAATGCTAGCGCAAAAGTACCTAATGCTTCTGCAAAATATTTTTTTATATGTGTTTTCATGATATCTATTATACCAAGCCCTGAGGAAAACAAAAACATCCTACATGTTTATAATCTACAAAAAGATATGTTATAGAAAAATAGCCTATCAGACTAAAATTCGTGCTTGTCCCCCTCTATCATTGGAATAAACTCAATATTATTTTCTGGAAGTATTCTTCCTGGCAACTGATGACTTGTTCCATACCTAATGTGATCGTGTATTGGAAAACAAACTCTTGGCTTTAATTGTAATGCATAATCAATAGCCTCAGAAATCTTCATCCATGGACCAGCAACTGGTAGTGCTAAAATATCAATCGGTTGTTTTGGATCAACAAAGGCATCTCCAGGTAGAAAGAATTTCTCGTCGAACAAAAACCCTGTATTGTCAGAAACTGGAATAAATTTGTGCATCAGAGCATGCTTATTACCCACACCTTTCACAGAGATTTTTCCATCATCAATCAATACTTCACCCCCGTCTTTGATTAAATGGTGATAAATTCCCTCTCTGGTTAATATTTCACTTACACTATTGTTTGTATAAATTAAGACTTCAGGATTTTTATCAATAACGACACGAAGTGATTCGAGGTGATAGTGGTCTGCGTGTTCGTGGGTAATGAAAATGTAATCAATTTTTTTAAGTTTAGAATGTTCCTCCACAGTGTACATACCAGGATCAGTTAAAATACGAACACCTTTGAATTCTAGTAGGAGGCAGCAATGGCCGAGTTTTGTGATTTTCATATATATATTTTAGCAAATATAAATGCTTGGGTACAATCTTTGATTATTTACAATACGCAAGTAAATCATCATGAACTACAGCGTTTGAAATAATAGAACCTCTGAATTTTTTAGAATAGTCTAACTCAGAACCATCTACAGCTGTTATTTTTCCACCGGCACCCTCGACAATTACGTGAACTGCAGCCAAATCATGATTTCCTGCTCCAATTTCAATGTGTCCAATAAATTTACCACGTGCAACTAGACACGCTTTGTAAACTGCCCCACTAAAACATGCTAATTTTATTTGGTCATCAATCATTTTTTTAAAATGACTTGCCGTGGTCAATCTTTGCAAATTTCCTGTTACCGCCACAACACCTTCTTTCATTCCAAATTTTGAAACATTAATTGGTTTTTCATTACAAAGACTTTGCATTCCTGAAACTCCAGTGTACATTTTGTCCAAATACGGATCATATACAACGCCAACAATCGACTTACCATCAATAACAAGTGCCAGAGAAAAAACACCAGTAGGAGTTCCCCACGTGTAGCCTGCAGTTCCGTCGATTGGATCACAAATCCATTTTCTACCCATTCCATATTCAGAAGTACTTTCTTCTTCACCGATAACTCCGTCTTCAGGAAAACTTTCTGATAATTTTTTAATAACCAGAGAATTTACCTGCTTATCAGCAATGGTAACTGGGGTGTTATCGGATTTAATTTCAATATGTTGATCAATGTCGAAATATTTTAGGATGATTTCCCCTGCCTCTTTCGCAATACTTTTGGCTGTTTCTAATTCTTTTTCGTATTTATTCATTTTGAATAGTGTATTCCGATCTATTTGTTAACCAAATTAATATAATCCTGAACACCCTTTAGCCAGCCACCTGTAAAATAATCGTCTGGCTTAAAAGTTTTTGGGTCAGCCCAAATCATTTCTGTGTGCCTTGGTGATAATTTTACTTCCCCATTTAACAAAGTCGCTCTGTATCCGAGACCGAAAATTCTAACTTTTGGATTTCCTTCAACAGCTTCGATTCTTTCGTGTCGCATAAAGACTTCTGGTTTACCTAAACTGTACTCGATTTGTGCACCCAACTCTTCAGACAATTTTCTTTTGACGACGTCTTCAAGTGGTGTTTCAAATTCATCTTTTTTTATTCTACCACCGGGTAAATCCCAGTCCCCGAAATTATCTTTACACACAAGAAACTTTCCATCTTTTTCAAGAAAAACTTTAACAGCCACAAAATATGGATCTTTTTGATCTATGCTCATTTTTTATTTTATTATCTAACAATTTCTTTTTGCTTTTTAACTTTTTTAACCTCAACTTCCTTTATAACTTCTTCTGATTTTTCTACATCGTGACGTACTAAACCATCCTTCAATAAATGTGCTGCAACTTTCTTTCCCTTTCTTACATCAAAGGTAAATTCTACTGGAATAACATTACTCTTAAGGCCAATATCAATTGTTCCACCTCTCATTACACCCTCTGTAATCATAAGGCTAGCAACTGGTGTCAAAATTTTATTCTGAATCAGCCTCTTTAATGGTCGCGCACCGTATTGTGGGTTATATCCCTCCTTGGCCAAATATTCCATCACTGAATCTGCGATGTTTAATGTAATTTCTTTTTCAGTCAATCGATCGCGAACCTTACCAACCTCAATGTCCACAATTTTTCTAATTGCTTCGTGACTTAGAATATCGAAAATAATCACCTCATCTAATCGGTTCAAGAATTCAGGGCGGAAATGATCCTTTAGCGCTTCTGTTACCTTTTCCTTTACATCTGCATATTGAACCTTATCATCAGTGCTAGATGCAAAACCAATTTTTTGCATTTTGTCGATGTATTGAGCACCAATGTTTGATGTCATGATAATAATTGTATTTTTGAAGTTCACCACACGGCCTTTTGCATCAGTTAATCTTCCATTATCCAGAACCTGCAAAAGCACGTTAAATATTTCAGGATGTGCCTTTTCAATTTCATCAAATAGAATTACCGAATATGGTCGGTGTCGCACCATCTCTGTTAGTGCACCTCCCTCTTCATGTCCAACGTAGCCCGGTGGAGCACCTAGAATTTTTGAAACAGAATGTTTTTCCATGAATTCAGACATATCGACACGGATCAGTGTCTTGTCGTCATCAAACATAAATTTTGCCAATGCTTTTGTTAATTCAGTTTTTCCTACACCTGTTGGTCCAAGGAAAATGAACGAACCGATAGGGCGATTTGGATCAGCAATTCCGGCGCGTGATCGTTTAATAGTTTCAGAAATTCTTTTAACCGCTTCGCTTTGTCCGATTACCGCTTTTTCTAATTCTTCTTCCATTCGAGACAATTTCTTTGCCTCTGCCTCTAACATTCTAGACACAGGAATACCAGTCCATTTTGCAACGACTTCAGCAATGTCATTTTCATTTACTTCCTCACGCAAAATTCGACGAGTTGATTGTAATTTTTTCAACTTTTTCATCTTTGATTCTAAATCCTTTTCCATAAAAGGAATTTTTCCGTAGCGAATTTCAGCAGCCTTAGATAGGTCAGCTTTTGCCTCGGCACGCTCTGCTTCTTGGCGAAGTGTTTCAAGAGATTTTTTGATTTCCTTTATACTTGAATGTACTTCTTTTTCATTAATCCAACGTGCTTCAATTTCTGAAGTCTTGTCTTTCATATCAGCAATTTGAATCTCAATTTCCTTGATGCGTGACTTTGCATTCTTGCTCGTGTTTATTTCATTTTTCAATGCCTCTTTCTCAATTTCAAGACGCATAACCTTTCGGTGAGAATCTTCTAGATCTGCAGGTTTATTTTCCAAAGAAATTTTTAATCGAGAAGCTGCTTCATCAATAAGGTCAACGGCTTTGTCTGGTAAAAATCGATCACTGATATAACGACTTGATAAATTCACAGATGAAACAATGGCATCATCAGTAATTCTTACACCATGATAAAGTTCGTATTTTTCCTTCAAACCTCTCATGATTGAAACGGCATCTTCGATAGACGGTTCGTTAATATAAACAGGTTGAAAACGACGCTGTAGTGCAGGATCTTTTTCAATATGTTTTTGGTATTCCTTTAATGTAGTCGCACCGATCGCACGCAATTCACCACGAGCAAGTGCAGGTTTCAACATATTAGATGCATCTAACGATCCTTCAGCAGCGCCGGCCCCCACAATTGTATGAATTTCATCAATGAATAAAACAATCTTCCCTTCTGCTCTTTCAATTTCTTTTAGGATAGATTTCAAACGTTCTTCGAATTCACCACGGTATTTTGTACCAGCAACTAGAATTCCGAGATCCAGTGATACCAATTCCTTGTCTTTCAAAGACTCTGGGACATCATTCATGGCAATTCTATTAGCCAAACCTTCTGCAAGAGCCGTCTTTCCAACACCAGCCTCTCCTATCAAAATTGGATTATTTTTTGTACGTCTTGAAAGAATCTGAATCACGCGTGCGATTTCTGCATCGCGACCAATAACAGGATCCAATTTATTTTCACGTGCCAACGCTGTTAGATTTCTTGTGTATTTTTGAAGTGCCTTAAATTTTCCCTGCTTTTCAGTACCAGTCCCTGTTCCTTTTGTTGTCTTAACTGATTCAAGTGCTTTCAATACTGTTGCTCTGTCCAATTTAAACTTTGCAAGAAGCTCTCTTGCTGGGCTTTTGACATCAATAAGTGCAATGAATAAGTGCTCAACAGAAACAAAGTCATCTTTTAATTCAGCTGCTATCTTTGCAGAGACTTCAATAGTCTGTGCCATATCCGGAGTTAAATATAATTGATATGAAGGTGAAATAGTTGCCGAAGATTGACCAGTTTCAATACCCTCTAATACATTGTCTGTTAGCAATACCAAATCTATGTCCAGTTTTTCCAAGACAGATATAACAATGCTCTCCTCTTGAACAATCAATGATGTCAAAAGGTGCATTGGATTAACATGATTCTGTCCACGTTCAATAGCCAATTCATGAGCCTTTCGGATCACTTCTTTAGCCTTTGTAGTGAATTGATTAAATGCTGGTATTTCTGGCATGTATTTGTTTAATTAATTTTTATCAATTATAGCATACAGGTCAAGTAGGCTTAAAAATCGAATCTCCTCATATAATTTAACGTTTTAAAGTCACTAATTAAAACTTAAACCGTCTATAACATCATTAACATTTGCGTCTGGAATTGGATCACTGCTAATAACACCAAAAAAGAGGATATACATAAACTTACCTTTAAAAATGACAACAACCGTTTCATTTAAAGGCGCCTCTATATCTTTAGTATTAAGTTTTGATGAATAAGAATATTGAAAATAACTGTTACCACTCTTAATAAAATGTTTGTAACCGAGAATATTAATCGTTTTCGGATCCATCAATTTTGCGACCGAATCACCCCTATTTTCAATTGCATGTGCCAAAACTTTTTCTTTCGTGTCAAGATGATCATATTCAGCCCTCGCTTGATTAATACAGTATTCAGAAGTTTTTGCAAATGACAACCCTAAAGTAAATCGAGGTTTTTCCTGCTTAAACATTATACCGTGCAAAACATCATCATTTGTTGTTTTGACATAATTTAAATCAATCGGTGCTTTAAAAGAAAATTGATAGTTCAAACTACTATACTCATTAGAATTTTGAACAATATCCGCATCTAATGAATCCCCATTTTCACATGATTCTGGAGAATTCTCACTATTTACAGGAATCGTAGGATTAAATCTTGAATTTTCTATTGATTTAGGAAAACCATAGATTAAAAATCTAATGCTAAAAAATCCAATAATTACTATTGCCAGGAAGATGATTGAACTAAATAGATGCTTCATTTATAATTAAATTGTAGACGAATAGTAGACCAAACAACTACCAAACCAACTGAGTACAGTGTGAACATCTCTTTGCATCTAGTGGAATTTCGCTCATACATTCCTTACATTTTTTAGTTGTAGGATCTGCTGGGGGTTCCTTACGAGACTTTGCAATTAAAAGATTCATAGGTTTTACAACAAAGAAGAAAATACTACCTGCAACAAGTGCAAATGAGATAAGGGCATTGATAAAATGACCGTACATAAAATTACTGCCGTTTACTGCAAATGTTAGTGTAGAAAAGTCAGGAAGTTTTCCAAATGCACCAATAATAGGAGTGATAACGTCAGAAACCAAAGCTGTCACAATTGTACCAAAAGCGCCTCCAATAACTACACCCACCGCTAGATCCACTACATTTCCACGAAGCAAAAATTGTTTAAATTCTTTTAACATCTTATTTATTTAATTTTTAATTAATATTAATATAGCTCACATTTATAAACATGTCGACGGCTTTCGGGTTTTTCATAACCCCTATAAACGACAAAACCTCGGACCTTTTGAGCATCCGAGGTTTCTATGGTTTGTGACAATTGAAAGTCATGATATTGAACTATTGGAGAAACTTATTCCTTTTTAGGAGCTGGGATAGTGGTGCCCTCATAGAGAAGAATTGTTGGGAGTTGGGTCGTCACCCAGGTCAGGAAATCAGCTTGAGCAACGAAGTCGTCTGGAAATTTTTCAAAAAGGGCTTTCCGAAGCGTTTCAAGGGCTTCGAAGTAGCGTTTTGTGCTTGCATTCATGTTTTGTGGGTTTTACGGGAAAGCTGAATTGCTACCGTCTAACCAAAACAATACATTTAAATTTAACCTGTGTAAAGTTACTGAAAATTCTTTTTTTATTAAAAAATACTGAAGTATTTTGTGACGGTTTACAATTATTTACAAAAAATCTTTGACATTACAACCTTCAATTTCTCAATTTGTTTTTTAGTAGTGTATCTGCCCAATGTAATTCGAAGTGACGAACGCGAGCACTGTTTATAATATTCTTTCTGGCGAGCGTTCTCGTTTGCAATTTCTGCATCAATATTTTCTGTATCAAATGAATCACCAAGGGCAGAAATAACTTGTGAATATGAATCTTCTCTTTGGGCATGACATGAAGTTACCGAAGAGACGCAAACACCTTTTGCATCTAATTGCAAAACCATAAATTCTGCATCCTTACCTGGTATACATATATTTATATTATTCGGTAAACGCGAAGAAAGAGAACCATTAACCCCAAGGTCAGGAATCTGATCAAGCATCCAATTTAACAGGTCATCACGAAGGGTGGCAACTCTTAAGACTTCAACTTCTCTCATGGCTACAGTTATTGATAATGCCCGTGCAAATCCTGCAAACTTTGCGACGTCTTCTGTACCTGCCCTTTTCCCCTTTTCCTGATCACCACCATATATCTGTTCAGCTAATTGAATTCCTCTTCTGACATATAAAACTCCGGCCGAACGCGGACCGTAAAATTTTGATGAATCCAATGTCATCATATCCACACCCAATGATGGAACTCTGAGAGGTAAGAAACATGGAGCCTGACATGCATCGGTATGTAAATATGGCAAATCTAGATTATTTCTTCCTAAAGTCTTTTTATATGATCTCAGCGCCTTAGCAATTTCTGAAATTGGTTGAACTGTTCCAATTTCATTATTAGCATACATAACAGTCACTAATACAGTCTGAGCCTTCAATACAGCTTTGATTTTTTTAGCTGAAACAATTCCATCTGGTTCAACTGGAACAATCGTCACCTCGACTCCATTTTTTTCTAGAATTTTTATTGTCTCTAAAACTGATGGGTGTTCTACTGTTGTCACAACCACGTGAGGTTTTAAGGTAACCAAAACACTATCATTGCGATTTGCAGTAAAAGTCCTTTCTACCTTTGACCACAAAGCATACACCGTTCCTAAAATTGCTAGATTATTCGCCTCTGTTCCACCAGAAGTAAAAACAATCTCATCACTGTGAACCTCTAATGCTTTCGCAATTTCTTCACGTGAACTTTCTAAAATATTTTTAGCCTCAACTCCGTCTTTATATAGTGAAGATGGGTTAGCTGGAAATAGCCGAGAAATCCTATTCATATATTTTTGAACCTCACTATCTATAGGCGTCACTGAGGCATAGTCAAAATATAACCTCTTGCGGTTCTTCCATAGACCCAACCAATAGTTAATTAACCCCTCTTTTTTCATATATCCACTATACAAAAAAGTTACCTACCTGTATACTTTTTCAATATGCAATTCAATCTTGATTTTTCAAATATGATTTTTGATGGAAAAGATATTGTCGTAATGATTGTCACCGGATTATTGGCAATAATCGCTATCATCACATCAATTTTGACTAGATCAAGAATGAAAAAAATGTTGAAAGGTACAAAACCTGTCACCCTTGAAAAATCAATTATGAAAATTGTAAAAAGTCTCAAGGATTTAGAAGACTTCCAGGAAGATGCAACAAAACTGTTTAAACAATACAATTCACGCATCAGCAGTTCAATTCGCGCAGTTGAAACCCTTCGATACAATGCATTTACGGGAATGGGCATTGGTGGAAATCAATCTTTCACATCTGTATTTTCTGATGAAAAAGGTGACGGCTTAATTATTACAGGATTATTCGCAAGTGAAAGTATGCGAGTCTTTGCAAAACCAATGGTTGAATTTGAATCAAAATTTGAATTAACACACGAAGAACACGAAGCAGTAAAATTGGCAAAGGAAAAGGTAACCCGCTCACATCACGGATAATTTCCTTAGAGGTTGCTAAATCAGCATTTTTCTTGTATATTTGAAATGACTAAATCGCCCACTTGTTCCTCATTTGAGGGCTTTTTTTATCAAATAAATCCATGTCGAAATCTACAGCACAAAAGAATAAAAATGACGTAATTGCAGAAACTTCTGCCACTACGAATCGCCCACCTGTTGTTGTAATCATGGGTCATATTGACCATGGAAAATCTACCCTCCTCGACTATATTCGAAAATCAAATGTAGTCGAGGGTGAAGTAGGTGGAATAACTCAAAAAATGTCCGCCTACGAAGTACTTCATAAAGGTAAAAATGCTGAAGGAAAATCTGTAGAAAAAAGAATCACTTTCCTTGATACTCCGGGACACGAATCATTCGGTGCAATTCGTGCACGTGGTGCCAGCGCCGCTGACATTGCCATTTTAATTGTTTCGGCTGAAGACGGTGTCAAACCTCAGACCTTGGATGCATTCCGTGCAATCAAAAAAGCCAACCTGCCCTACGTTGTTGGTATCAGTAAAATCGATAAAGACAACGCCAACATTGAACGTACAAAAATCTCTCTAGCAGAAAATGAAATTTATGTAGAAGGTTACGGTGGTGACATTCCATTTGTGCCATTCTCAGGTAGAACTGGTGACGGAATTGATGAACTGCTAGATATGATCCTTTTAGTTGCCGAAGTCGAGAACTTTACAACAGATATATCTGCTCCTGCCGAGGCAATTGTCATAGAATCACACCGTGATAAAAATCGTGGGATTTCTGCAACTCTAATAATCAAAAATGGAACCCTATCCATGGGAGCATTCATTGTCGCTGGTCCTGCACTTGCACCAGTTCGAATTATGGAAAACTATTTAAACAAGCCTATTAAATCAGCAACCGCTGGATCCCCAGTTCGAATTATTGGATGGAGCGAGCTTCCACAGGTTGGTGGTTATTGCTTTACTTTTAAAAATAAAAAAGAGGCTGAGGCTTTTATTGAAAAAGAAAAAAGTGACAACATCACTTCTAAACCAAATAATTCAGGAAACCAACCTACAACTGACGCAAGCGGTCAAGAAACTGCCACTGTCTCGATCCTAATCAAAGCAGACACATCAGGATCCCTAGAGGCCCTTAAATACGAAATAAATAAATTACAAATTGAACGTGTAAACCTGCGTGTAATCGGTTCTGGACTTGGTGATATTCAAGAAAACGACATCCGAATGGCTGCAGGTAAAACAGGAACTCTCATAATCGGATTCAGTGTCAAAGCAGACTCTGCTGTTAAAACTATTTCTGAAAGGTTGGGTATTGAAATTCACCTTTTTGATATTATCTACAAGATGACAGAATGGCTTGAAGCACTAGCAAAGGAAAAAACTCCTCGTATGGAAGTTGAAGAAGAAAAAGGTCAAATGAAAGTTTTGAAAATCTTTAGTGTCAACAAGGACAAGCAAGTCCTCGGTTGCAGATGTGAATCAGGTGTTGTTAATATTGATGATCAAGTTAAATTGATGCGACGTGGAGTAGAAATTGCTCGTGGACGCATTCGTGAACTTCAACAACAGAAAAGCAAAGTCGGTGAGGTTACCGCTGGTGAATGTGGATTAATGGTCGATTGTAAAATGGAAGTTGCCCCTGGTGACTATCTAGCTGCCGTTCATAAAGTCATTAAATAATTATTACAATTCTTTTAAAGAATTTATAAAACTATGTTAAAAACCGACCGAATTCAAGATATGATCCGTGAAATGGCAAGTAATTTTCTTGCTCGTGAAATTAACCGAACAAGCCTTGTGACTGTTACCCGTGTAGTGTTATCAGACACAGGGAACCGTGCCACAATCATGCTATCTGTTCTTCCGGAAAAGGCAGAAAAGGCGGCACTTAGTTTCTGTAAGCGTAAACGTTCAGAATTCAGAGAATTTGTTAAAGGTAATTCCCGCTTTCGTGTTATTCCAACATTTGATTTCGAAATTGATCTAGGTGAAAAAAATCGAAACCTTATTGAGAAAGCCATGATCGAAACAGAAACTCGTGTTCAAAATCTAGACGATAATACAAAGTCTGAATAGTAAAGTTGACTACCATCTTTTTGCACGTAGAATAATAGCGAGACGGGTTACACGAATGGCGTAGTGGCGAAGCTGGTTAACGCGACAGTCTGCAAAACTGTTATGCGCCGGTTCAAATCCGGCCTACGCCTCAACAATAGAATATGCTCGGGTGGTGAAATGGTAGACACGGAGGACTTAAAATCCTCTGACCTTTAAAAGTCGTGTGGGTTCGAGTCCCACCCCGAGCACAACGCAGTGAGATAGACTGATATGGCTCAACAAGGTCATTTTATGGAAAAATAAATGACCGAAGTAGGGCGACCGAGATGGTTCGAGTATCATTTCGGGCACAACGCAGTGAGGCCTACTGGGAGGGCAGAATAGAAACCTATTTCGATATGTTATATAAAAAAACATCCTCTGGTAAGGATGTTTTTTTATATATACTGCACTCTCAGATTCAGGAGTGAGCAACAAAGTAAGCGTTGAAATTATCGCCTCCTCATTTGCTCAGGGTTAATTAACTATCTGAATATTTTTGTGATTTACTTCCCTAGATAAGCAGTAGCCTCTTTTTGAACAATTTGGACTTGTGATTCATTATTTACAGGTGTAGCAACAGCTGGATTTGATGCAACAACTGTATTAACTAATTCATCTTGTCTTATAACCCCTGTAATATTATTAGGTGAAATAACCAAGAAGTTTTTAGCGCTTAATGGAACTATTGAGTCTCCACCAAACCTTACAGCTCCAGAAAATATATGAAGCCCACCCATAGTATTTTGGGATATGTCTGCAGGAGTGATTGTTCCAGCTAATCTATGTATATCTTCCGTTATATTTTCATACATCCATAAATGAAGGTTCGTATCGAAGTAATACTTTTGATCTACCCCAACAGGACTCGCCGACTTTGTCCGACCAAGTTCGGTTATAGAAGAAATAGGTGAATAGAATTCTTTAATTGTAATACCATTATTTTTATCATTCGGATCAGTCACACTGAATATTTTAACAACTGATCCGTCTTGAAACCAACCATCTTCTGTAGGGTTTGTAACAGCCAGCTCCGAAACTTTCCATTGACTTGGATACCAGAATGAAAACCCAAAGTTTGAATCAGTGTATTTCGACATACCTTGGACACTAATACTGCTTGTTACAGTCTGATTTTTTAAAGGAACATAAATTACTGAATCAATAATATGCTTGCCAATAGAATATTCATTAGTGGTTAACTTTGTCTGCTGACTGATATTTGTGTTCCATGGAGATTGTCCATTCATTACACCCTTCTGCTGAAAATCTGCTACAGCCTGCACTTCTTTTGTTGTAGGGTTGATACTAATTTGGATGAAGTAGTGAACTTGCTTACCCTCATATCCAGGTAGATTGGTTTTGTCTGGGCTTAGAATATGAAAAAGTGGGTAGGTCATACCATCTCTGGCATAAGTGTCATCTTTCACTTGCCAATTAGCAGGACGAACAAATGATGTTTCTCCTGCGACGTATGTTCTCCAATCAATCGATGAAGTATCTTGATTTGTGTTTTGATTGTTCGCCGTATCGGGTTGTGTGTTTGTAGTTTTTGTATTTTCCGTAGTATTTGTATCTGTTGCGGTGACTGAATTACCATCTGAGATAGTTCGTATGTCGGTACTGGCAACCTGTTGACTATTTTTTTGTGAATAAACATAGACACCCCCTCCGATAACTAGCACCGCTATTATTGCTAATAAGAGCGGAATAATAAAGCCTTTTTTGTTTTTCATATATTTAAAGTATAACAAACTATTTATACACTTACCATTTTCACCCCACAATACCCATCTTCTTCCCCGTCAGCGTGACCCTGCTTTTAAGGCAAGTCAACATCTCCCTCTTCTCCACCATCGTTCCCCCTCTCAATACATATTTCGCATAATTGCGAATATCAATGTCACTCGTCTTTATTGTGTTAGGCTTCTCACCTAAGAGCCCCGACTGAAACTTTCTGTGTCGATCAATCTCATCCTTAATCTTCTGCTTCATTCCAATCTCGTCAAGATCAATTGTGTCGATGAGCAGGGTCAATTGTTCAACCAAGTCTTCTTCTCGTATGTATCCTGATTTGCAAGTATGGTCTTTGTGTCTAGAACATCCATAGTAGACGTAACGGTGAACATTGCCATTCTTCTGACTTTTGAACTTCTCGTCAGCGGTTATCCCTGATCCACATAATCCACATGTCATGAGCTTGGTGAAGGCAAACTCCTTGCCATAGTTTTTCATTGAATGCTCGGATATGTTCTTCTGCACCTCGTCGAAGAGTTCCTTGGTGATTATCGGTATATGCCTGCCTGTATACCATTGCCCACCACCTTTGGGGTATTCAAAGGTGCCATAGTAGAAATGGCAACGTAGAGTGAGATATATATTACTGAGATTCAGTGGTTTACCGTTTTTGGTAGTGAATTTGATTTCGTCCTTTAGCCATTTATGTACCCGTCTACCTGAATATTTCTCATATGCCACTTTCTCAAACATTTTCTTGATAATTGGTGCTCTATGGGTATCTACATGTACCTGACATCTTTCATCCTTGTTCTTGCTGTTTAAGTATCCAACAGGAGCGGGTGCAGGCCAGAGGCCCATCTCGCATCTAGCACGAAGGCCTCGTTTGACATTGATGACCTTGTTGTCGTTTTCGAGTTTGGCTTGACTGCCTAATATCATGAGGAGAAACTTCTCATTGGGGTTGTTACTGAATTTCTGTCCTCCGTAGGTGCGGATTTCCTTGAGTAATCCTTGGTCCATGAGGTCGACAATTCTACCTAAATCCCCTGCGTTTCTAGAGATACGGTCAGGTGCCCATGTCAGTATGCCATCGAACTTCTTCTGTTTGATTTCCTCCACGATCTCATTGAAGACAGGGCGCTGGCCTGCTTCCTTGGCAGAGTGGGATTCTTTCTTCATGACTACGATATGAAGGTCTTGTTCCTTAGCCATCTTCTCCATTTCCCTCACTTGGCTATCAATCGACAAGATCTGCTTGTCTTCTTCCTCAGTCGACTTTCTGGCGTAGAGGCAGTAGCGGACTTTGGCGGTTGGTGTTTCCCTCAATCCCACAGGTTTTTGTATTGTGTATTCCATACCTACATTGATGACGCAAGGGGTGCGATGAGTCTAGACCCCTTAGTTGGCAAAGTGTTGGTAACTAAAAGGTGTTAAAAACCACAAACGAGAAACTTTTTCAATATGCCTAGGCACTGTCTCATTTGTCTCATTCGTATATTTTAAGCCATGGTTTGAGAGCATTGTGAGACACATGTCTCATTAAAAAATCCCAAAATATTGGCATTTGTTGGCATTTCAGATTTTACAAATGGGACACCACTTTTTGGACTGTCCCATTTGTTAATTTCCACATAACTCTTACACGGCTTGGTATATTGTCATTGTTCATCAAAAATACATCGTTTCAAAATATACCTATCTGTGTCCCATTCGTCCCATTTGTGTTCTGATTGTTCGATTTACAGAAATCAGAACCCGACTGAGACCCTTCGCTATGGTAAACTAAAATTATTCTAGAAAGCCTTGTGGGGTCTTGCAACAAAAAGTTTGAGACTGAGGTGGGGCAGGGTTTGATCACCTCGAACCATTCGAGTGCTTCTCCAATTCCAGTAAGTCGTATCGCGACATGCTCGCGAGGATGAACAAGTGGATGGGGCAAAA
>JAYUFM010000098.1:0-1543 GCA_043738715.1 bacterium
AAATTTGATAGAATGATCATTAATGAAAATTGCAATGATAACTGGTGGTAAAACAGGAGAACGTGAGGTTTCGATAAGATCCGCAGAGAATGTTGCAAAAATAATTGATTTTGCTGATGTTGAAACATTTACCTTCCCAGAAGAAAAAGAAAATTTTATAAATAAATATTTAAACTTTGACGCAGTTATTCCAATGATACATGGGGTTGGTGGTGAAGACGGTGTCTTACAAGGATTTTTAGAAACTTTGGAAATTCCATATATATTTTCCAAAACACTTGCACACGCAATATCTATCAATAAAAAACTTACCAAAAAAATCGTTACTCAGTCTAAAATTAAAGTTGCAAACGAAATTTCACAAATTTCACCAAGTTTCCCTTTATTTGCAAAGCCTAATTCTGGTGGGTCATCGGTTGCTTCAAAGCTGTGTAACACTGCCGAAGACCTAAATATGCTCATATCCAAAAACCCCGAAACAGACTTCATACTCGAAGAACCCCTAAAAGGAAGAGAATTCACCGTTGGAGTAATTAACCAAAATGGAGCTGCCATATCTCTAACAGTTGTTGAAATAATCCCTAAAGGAGATTATTTTGACTTTGAGAGCAAATATGACATAGATAAATTGGCAACTGAGATTTGTCCGGCAAAAATTGAGAGGTCTCTTTCTGAAGAATTACAAAGACAAGCACTTCTCGTCCATCAAAATATTGGCATTAGGCACATATCTAGGTCAGATTTTATAGTTTCCGATGATGGTCAAATTTATTTCCTAGAGGTAAACACAATACCAGGCATGACAAATACGTCTTTACTCCCAAAAATGCTTTTGGAATCTAGCTTGAAACTAAAGGATTTAATACAAGAATGGGTATCTGATGTCACAGGGGCCTAAACAAAAGGCTAATTTGACACTATCTGCTAAAATCCGTATACTATGCCCCATGAAAGATGTTAGTTCGCCCTCCCAGGCGGACTCATTTTTTTAGATAGACGTTATAAAACAACAATTAAATAGACAACTAAATATATGTTTGACTTAAAAGTAATCAATTCAGTTTTGGATCAGTTAGAAGAAGAACGTGGTATTCCACGAGCAAGAGTCCTCGAAGCCATCGAGATGTCTCTTGCGACTGCTTATAAAAAGGAATACGGCCGAAGACACCAGTTTATTCGTGCCCATTTTGACCTTTCTACAGGAACTACTGAATTTAGCCAGATTAAGATCGTGGTTGAACCAAGTCAGGTGGTTACAGATGATGAATTAGAGGCTAATCCTGAACTTTCAGCCTCACTTGAGGGTGAAAAGCCGGAAAAGATCAGATTTAACGAAGAACAACACATATATATAGAGGATGCTCAGAAAATCAAAAAAGACGTCAAAATTGGTGACGAGCTTATTTTCCCATTGGAATACAAGGATGATTTTAGTCGTATCTCAGCTCAGACTGCTAAACAAGTGATCATTCAAAAGATCCGTGAAGCAGAAAAAACCTCTGTTTTAGCTGAATTCGGTAAAAAAGAGAATGAAATAGTTTCA
>JAYUFM010000099.1:0-1533 GCA_043738715.1 bacterium
AGTAAATAAGCAATTGCTAACCATAAAATACCTAGCTGGGCACTTTTTGCATCACTTCCAACGATTAAGCATATTAAACTTATTAATCCAACACCCGAAGTGATACGAATATATAAAGGAGTTTTACTGTTTAAAAAAGTGCCCAAACATATAAAAGCTTGGATGCAAAACAGATGTGCCAATGACAAAACCCCCCAAGACCCAAATACTGGTAATCCGATAAAACTGGCATTTATATTACTGCCAATTTTAACATCAGCCATACCAGCTTCAATTTCAATGCGGACTGGCTCATCTAGCAGCAAGACACGGGCCAGTAATGCAATTGAAAATACTGACGAAAAAAAAGCCAAGTATTTAATCACAACTTTATAATCATAGCCACGATGTACAATTTGTTGACCCAGAAAAATGAAGCTGGGCGGAATTAATATTAATGTTAAAGAAAAAAATGGATTCCAGAAAATATCACTTTCGTGGATAAGTTCACCCACTAAACATGATATTAACCCGCAACAAAGAGAAGCTATGAACAAATACCATTCAATAGAATATGATCTATAAATGATAGAAATATAAACCAATGGCAACAGCAGCATTGTTAACGGAACTTCGTATCCAAAAACGGTAGTGATTACAATTGGAATACTGAAAAATATCGAGGATATTAATATTAGCTTTTGATTAAAGATAGTATTTAAGAATTTTTTTTGACCCATATATTTTTATTAATATTACAAAACTATTTTATATTTGAATGCAGATTTAATATAGCAAGCAGCAGCACAAATTTCTATACTAGCAATAACCCAAAGCAAGGTCATTAAGCCAATTAAATTTTGAAATTCAAACTTAAAAATTAATGCTGCCAAAACACACATCATGAGCGTAAAGAAATTGATGGCTAAAATAGAAGAACGTTGATTCGATGCCAGCAAGTAACTTCCCAATGCACTTGCAACTACTTTAGAAGTAACTATTATAACACCAGCAATAATAACAGCACCTGTTATGAATTTACCTAAAGGTATAAAAAACAGTGAAGTACCAGCCAAGATAATAAATAGCATTGCAGTTGCAGCCGAAGAAGCTATAAATAGAAGTATTAACTGTATTAAAGCATTTTTGTCATGTGTTTTTTCAGAAATTACAATTGATAATCTTGGCAAAATAACCCCTTGAAGAATACCTGAAGGCATTAAAGCTATCGTCCCTAGCGTTAGAATAAAGCCTAGTTTTGCTATAACTGAAACGGGGGCATTAATAGAGGCCAACCATAATATGGGCCCATGTTCTACAACTGAGCGAAGTATTAAAGATACGCCTATGGGAAGCGCTGCAAAAAAAAGCGTTTTAGGTGTATCAGTTGCAACTTCACCACCATTTTCACTTAAAGCAATATCAGAATGACTTTTAAAGTTAAACTTGATTAACAGTAACCCCAAGCAAACTATAGCCTCTAATATGATGCGTGCCCATATCCATGACAACACTGGAGACCAACCCATATGCTTCGTTAGTTCAAAAAACGCA
>JAYUFM010000100.1:0-4417 GCA_043738715.1 bacterium
AGGTTTCGATTATTTTGAATTTTAGAACTATTATTTTTTTGATCTGCTGGGCTTTTATCTACACTTGAATTTTTGTTTGAACTATTTGAACTGGCCAACATGTCTCTCAATATGTTTAACTGCTCTGGTTTGGCTGATTTTTCGTTCTTTTCAGGTTTCAAATTATCATTTTCTAGATAACTAAGAGAAATTGCTTTACGTAAATCTGTTTCGCTTTCTACCCTTTTATTTTGATCTACGATATTTTTTTCAGATTTAACTTTTTCAAGTTCATCTTTTTCACGAACTGCTTGCTCCCGTTCCAAAGTGGCTTTTTTAATGGCTTCTGCAAGTACAGCCTTTTGTGGCCCTCCATCTGGACTACCTTGTCTATCAAATCTGTTTTGAGGCCTAAATTGAGGTTTTTCCTGACTAAATACAGCTTCTCTATTCACTGGTTTGTCGGTACGAACTTGTTGCGCAGATTGTACAGAATCGCTCTGAGGCCTAGGTGCCCTATAAGGATCACGTTGGGGTGGATTCTCCAAGTTACCAGATCGTGGTGAATAATTAGATGGAGCACTTGTTCTTGGTTGTGACTGAGACTGTGGACTCTTTGAATAACCATTCTGACTATATCCAGACTGCCCTCCTCCTTGATTTGAATTTCGTCCCCCATTCTGGCCCGAATTACCTTGATATGAAGAAGGACCATCCGATCTAGGACGACTGTCTTTTCCAGAGACAACAGATGGACCATCAGTAAACCTTTGTAAATGCCAGCTCTTAATTTCTTCTTCAACTATAGAACGCTGACGGGCAAATTGTTCACGAGAGGCATCAATTATTTTTTCTTTGTAATTAATTTCTGGTTTATTAATTTGCGGAATTGATCGAGCAGAAAAAGGACGTGAACTAACTCCGTCAATCATTAATTTTAAATACATCTGATATTTACCTAGGTTTACCAAATCCTCTTGTGTAAAAGTCGGGATGAATTCTTTTTCCAGAACCTCTCCGTCTGTTGCACCTACACGGAAAGTAATCATAGTACCAACGTTTCCAAACACAGCTGAACGCACCTCATCTGGCATTTGTTCAATGTATTGGTGTGCAATAGTTAGACTTAGTTTATATTTTCTGGCTTCAGATAAAATGTCGGCGAATGATTCGTTCGCGAATGATTGAAACTCGTCTACATACAAATAGAAAGGCGCTGCATCCTTCATGTCTCTTTCTGACAAGTCAGCACGTGACATCGCTGCGAGGTAAATTTTTGTTACAAGCATACTTCCGATCAAGTTTGCATTCGCTTCTCCCACTCGTCCTTTTGACAAGTTAATTATCAAAATTTTTCTTTCGTCCATCATTTTTCGAATATCAAAAGTTGATTTGGCTTGACCAATAATATTTCGAATAATTGGATTGGCTACGAATTGTCCGACTTTGTTTTGGATTGCTGGAGCAGCTTCGGCAGCAAACTTATCAGTATATTTTGCATATTCATCAACCCAAAAAGATTTCACTGATGGATCAGTAATGTTCGAGACGACTTTATTTCTAAATTCCTTATCAGCAAGCATACGGTTTACACCGAGCAATGTTGATCCTGGAAATTCCAAAAGCGCCAACATAATATTATTCAAAATATATTCCATTCGGGCGCTCCATGCATCCACCCAGATTTTTTTAAAGGCACTCATTAATCCGTTTGCAACAAGGTGACGACGATCAGGACCTACGTCTTCCATTACGTTGAAAGCCACCGGATATTCCATATCGAACGGTGCAAAGTAAACCACGTCTTTTATACGATGTTCAGGAATATAATCTAGAAGTAGTTCCGCTGATTTTCCGTGTGGATCGATAAAAGCCATTCCTTCTCCGTTTTGAATGTCTTGAACCGCCATATTTTCAAGTAGGGTGGATTTACCCATACCAGTCTTTCCAATTGCATAGATGTGTTTTAAACGATCCTCCATTTTTATACCAAAACGTAACTTTCGGTTGCGAGCATCCGTTTCACCAAAATATGTTACTCGATTTTCGTCATGAGATGTCATTTGAAGATATTATAACATATCAAAAAAGTAATATTAAAATGAAGAGAGCCCCGGGCGCATGACGCTCGGGGCTCTGAAGTTTCGGAAACGACCGCGGCTAATCGCAGCGGAAGATCCACAGGGTATTTCCTTCTTGGACTTTGAAGTTGATGTGCTCGCCGCAGCCCAGACTTTGCAGCCGCAGCCCACTGCTGTTATTTGAAAGGCGGATGAGAGCATTGGTCACAGGCTTCATTCCGACGACCAGCACGAGACCTTCGGGTTGTTTCTTAAGGTGCATCCGGAGGAAAAGTGCATCGGATGCTTCGCAGAGACGCAATTTTCGGTTGCGGAGCCGTACCTTGTTCAAAACCTCCTTTGCATTGACCATACCCCTGCGTTTCGGTAACCACTCCATTGGGTTGACCACCATAAACCGCTGGGTCGTCGCGGAGGAAGGCATGGATACCGCCCTGTTCATGAGCTGTATGATCACGGGGGCTTCGATGACCATTTTTGTAATGCCTCTTTCTCCCCCTTCGAATTTTGTTCTTTTCAACTGGCTGACTAGGCCGTCGAGGGTTCCGGGTTTGATATTTACTATCAGGACGCTGTCTTTCATGTGATTTATAATGATGGTTGCGGGTTTTGTGTACTGTATATCGGTTTCAGCATAAGCTTAACCACAGTACAAAGAAGCCTTCAAATAAAGCACCTTTATACTGTGGTTAAATATAGAATTTAAAGACCTACTTACTTTGGTAGTAAATATAACATTAAAAAACTGCAAATGTCAACAGGTGCTTATTTCGGCCAAACGATACAGACAAATTCACCTTTTGTTTTAATAGGATTTGCACCAAGATATTCCAACAGGTGATGAGGTTTATCACATAGTACTTCTTCGTATATCTTTGTAATCTCGCGAGCGATGGATATTTTTCTATCAGGAGTATCCGAAGTTGCAAAATGTTTTGATAATGATTCAAGGGTCTTAAGAATTCTATGCGTTGATTCATAAAAAACCACTGCCCTATCTGATTCAATAATTTCTTTGAACAATGTTTCTCTACCTTTTTTGTGCGGGAGGAAGCCTAAAAATAGAAAATCTGAAGTTATAACGCCAGATATAGAAAACGCAGCGGTCAGCGCACTTGGTCCTGGAATTGCTTCAATTTTTATATTCAAACCTAGTTCAAGTTTTTTATTGTTTATTCTATTAACCAATAACGCCCCTGGATCTGATATCCCGGGAGTACCCGCGTCTGTTACAAGTGCCATTTTAGAACCACCAGCTAATAAATTAATAATTGTATCAACTTTTTGATCTGTAGAGTGAGTGTGTAAACTTTCAGTTTTGGTAGATATTTCATAATGAGAAAGCAATCTCTTTGTAGTCCTAGTATCCTCGCACAAAATAACATCAACTGATTTTAAAATTCTTAATGCTCTGTGCGTAATATCCTCTAGGTTTCCAATTGGTGTTCCCACAACATACAAAATACCACAATCTGTAGCTGTAACTTCCCCACTATTTTTATCTTTTATTTCTTTTGAATTCATAAATTAATATTCAACAGGAACACTGGTAAATCCGTCTCTTGTGATAATTAAATGGTCTAAAACATGGACACCAATAATTTTTCCAGCACTGACCAACTGTTTCGTTACCTCTATATCTGCTTCACTGGGTTTGGAAATTCCAGACGGATGATTGTGTGCCAAAATTAGTGCAACTGCATTATATTCAAGCGCTGGTCTGAAAACTTCACGTGGATGTGTTAAGTTGCTATTAATCGTGCCAATTGCAATAACTTCGTCATGAATAACCCGATTATGAGTGTCTAAATAGATTCCTCGCATTTGTTCTTTTGGTAAATTACGCATGTCATGTAGATATTCATATGCATCTTTAGGTTCTCGTAAAACGGCAAGACCTGCATTATTTTTTTGATACAAACGACGACCTAATTCACCGACAGCAACCACCTGTGTTGCTTTTACTAAAGGAATGTCTAAATCATCAGATAATTTTTTTGGTTCTGTATGGTTCAAAAGTGCGTTGGTTCCATATTCACGAATAAGACGATTAGACATTTCCAAGACACCTTCTTTTGTTGTGCCCGAATTTAAAATCAAAGCTAGCAGTTCAGGCATAGTTAGCGAAGAAGGACCATTCGTTAATATTTTTTCACGAGGCTTCTCATCTTGCGGTAAATCACGAATACGTAAAACATATTTATGACTGTCATTTGACCAACTGCGTGTACCAGAATCAGAGACGAAAACCTCAATATCAGGAGACAATCTAAGATCACTTTCCTTTAATTTATATGGTTCCATAACTGATATTTTGCGCTTTTGCATAATGCCAGTATATACCAGACTAGATTAAA
>JAYUFM010000101.1:0-1525 GCA_043738715.1 bacterium
TGGAAATCAAGTTCACGAACTTCGAAATGATCTCTGCGATCCCCCACCTGAGCCTTCTTTCTTTGCATTGCGGTTGCCGGATCGACATTAAATATAACATAGAGATCCGGCTCATTTTCGCCATAGACCATACTACGCACTTTCAAAAACAAGTCACACAGGTCATGGCCACCTTGTCCGAAAATTTGATAAGCCCAAGTAGACGAATCACCTCGATCCATAAATACATGTTTACCGCTTTCTATTTGCGGTTTAATCCCTCGAGAAACATGATCTGATCTAGAAGACCAAATATTTAAAAATTGAGTTAAGGCATCAGCATCCTTTGCCAGATCAGATTTAAAAATAGTTCTTAATTCCTCTGCATATGGTGTTCCACCAGGCTCACGCGTAAACCAGACCTTATCTTTAAACATCTCCTGCATAGCAGACATGACAGTACTTTTACCGGATCCATCTGGACCGTCAAATACAATAATCTTCCCTTTCTTTTTCGAGGGCTTGGTGGATTTTATTATTTTATTATTTATTTTTTTATTACTAACGGACATGGCATTATTTTTATGATTTTTTTGGCTTTTTATTTGAAACCTTCAATAGAGTTTCGTGAATTTTTTTCGCAATCAGTTTAAAATCTTTTTCTTTTTTTCCACGAGTGGTTTCTGCTGCAGACCCAAGACGAATACCTGACGGATCAAAAGCACTTCGGCTTTCCCCTGGAATCGTATTTTTATTCACAATAATGCCGATCTTTTCTAAGGCATCACTTGCATCACTTCCAGAAACTGCACCAGCTCCCAATTGGTTTTTCAACCCACCCATCCAAGTATCCACCAAAACAAGGTGACTATCAGTTCCACCTGAAATAATTTTCCAACCATATTTCATTAATTCTTCAGCCAGAACTCTCGCATTATCTTTAACTTGTTTGGTGTACTTTTTAAAAGCAGGATTACTGGCCTCATTTAATGCAACCGCAACGCCAGCAATTTGATTTAAGTGTGGGCCTCCCTGCATTCCTGGAAATACTGCCTTATCAATCAGTGATGGAAAACTGAACTTCTCTTCTGTAGGAACCACCTTGTCCCCTATTTTTTTATTGACTGTCTTTATTACAAATTTGTCATTCCTAGAAAAAATCAAAGCGCTGCGTGGACCGCGCAATGTTTTATGAACTGTAGTAGTCACAACATCAGCATAATTAAATGGTGATGGGTAAACTCCTCCTGCAATTAAGCCTGCAACATGTGACATATCTACCATCAGGATAGCACCGCATTCATCAGCAATGGCACGGAACTTTTTCCAATCAACAGTTCGAGGGTATGCAGTAAATCCAGCCACAATGATATTTGGTTTTTCAGAATTTGCGATGCGACTAACCTCTGCATAATTAATAGTTTCAGTTATTGGATCTACTCCAAATGGAACTTGTTGCCAAAACTTTCCAGTTACAGAAACTTTGTGACCATGTGTTAAGTGCCCACCGTTCGTCAAACTCATTCCCATAATTTTTCCACCTTGA
>JAYUFM010000102.1:0-1522 GCA_043738715.1 bacterium
GCGATCGTAAATAGCTAAATTTATCGCTCACACTTGTTTCGTTCAATTCAACTTCGTTAGTCAGTATATTGACAGCGCGAACAAGTGCCGTCTGACACCTTGCAGAAGTTCCTTTTGTTATTCTTATACCAGAAATATTATCTGCATTACTTGCAGACGGTGGCTTAAATTGATTCCAAGTATTTACGATGGGTACCCAATAATCGTAATTTATAGTTGTGTCGGTGAGATTCAATTCATTTGCTAATTTCACCATATTTTCAGGTAATCTATTTGCTTCAACCCATTCTGTTGCACCCAAATTTTTAAACTTGTTACTAATATCCGAAAAGTATGATATGAAATTCATTTCTAAATTGTTTGATATCGTGTACAGTAATGTCTCCTCTATTTTCCAATTATTACTGTGAGATTCAATTAAAGGCTTCATTTGACTTTCTAATTGTTGAACATAAGTTGCAACAATTTTAACAGCTTGACGACCCATGCTCTTAGCTGCATGAAATACATCATTTAAACCCTTTACTAACTCTTCTTTGTATTCTGTTGGTCCATTTACTCTTTTAAAATTTTCAATTTTTTTTTTGTTTGCCGCATTATCGTCTATTTCTACGGCAACGACGTCGAGTTTTCGAACATTTATAGCTTCATCCAAAGCCAGCGATACTAGTATTCCTTCTTTCAACCACGCACCGTTTTCTGTATCTGTGCGTGAGAATATAGCTCTAGATCCTGAACCAACCATGACTGTTGCACATTGTGCTTTTCTAGCACCGGTATATCCAACGTCCATGTTAATGATAATCCCATCACCCAATCCTTTGAGTTGACCAGATCTCACATTTATGATTTGCTCTTTTTTCTGTAATAGATACGAAGAAACGAAACTTTTGACCAAATCGTTGAGCATCGGTCTACTTGGCGGAACCAGTAACATACAGGAAAAGAATTGTTCGGCATGCGCTTTGGTTGTTGGTGTCATGTAACAAGCCATGGCATAGAGTACATCTGGTACGAAAGCAGGTCTAGAACTATTTGGAAAACAAACTTTATTTGTCGATTGCCAAGGATAAGACCCACGTTCCCATGTGGAGCATTTGTGTTTTTCAGAACAAGTCACCGTGATCTGTATGCTTAATCTTTTCTGCACAACATTGCTTCTGCGAATGACTATGTTACCAATGCAATTTTTTGCATGATAGTGTATAGCTTTTATCAAAGTGACTGTTTTTAAAGAAGTACCTATATAGTTTTCGTTGTACGGGGTATCCGGTACCCTTCCTGCTCTCATTTCTCCGGAAGTTGTGTCGAGAAACGGCAAGAAATAATTCGACAGTGGCGATTGCAGCGACGTATGAGTCGCATTGAATGAAGAAGAATTTTGAATTTCTTTTCTTTTTAGTACTCTTGATTTCTTTACTTTCAACCAAGCTGTTTGGTGTATAACGTAATCACAGTACAGTAATTCTTTGACGTTGTAGAAAATTGATTCAGTAATGATAAACTTCGCACAAGCTGGTCT
>JAYUFM010000103.1:0-4374 GCA_043738715.1 bacterium
AAGAGACAAAGCACCATAGGTTTCAAGTACAGCACGTCCATGTTTTTTCTTGATTTGGATTACCTTGAGAGACGAAGAACCCACGTCAATTCCAATGACGCTGACTTCGGTAGATTTGAAAAGATTTTTAAAAATATTTGCCATGAAGAACGTAGAATACTGGTCTTTATCATTATATACCATGCAAAGATTAATGAAAAATCAAGAATCTACAAAATGTGCTTAACCTCAAAACGATCAAGACTTCTTTCAATACATAGAAACATTTGTAGTTGGCTCATCACCTTGTACAATTTTGTGCTGAGTTTGATTTTTACTAATTACGAACCTAGAAACAAAGACGGTAGCAATACAACAGCAACAGTTCTTCAAAATACGTCCAAAATAAAATTTGATAGCCGGCTAGTGTCACCTCCCTCCTTTCACAGCAAAACAGAATCTGCTATATTTTTAAGTAACCAAAAACAAATTGCGACCTGTGACAAAATAAATTTTGTTTTTCCTTACTCTGATAAAAATGTTCATGCGACTATATATTGGTTCAAATATAAACGAGATACTTACACAATAAAACTTTTAGCAAGGATTTTGTGGGACACTATTTTATGGGAAATGAGCGAGAAAATTGATAGCAGACAGATAATAAAAAAATGGATTATATCCACTGCCCCATCGACAAATTATAACAATGGATCAAAAGACTGGGATCATAACCAAGACCTACTACTGGAAATGGAAAATATTTTTAAAATTCAATCAGATGACCTACCTATTCATATGGTATTTGAATTTGTACAAATTTTTTGCGTGAATCCTCAATATACAATTAATAAGTCAAATAAGGACTTACACAAAAATGAACGTATACATTTCAGTAAAAATAAATTTGTAATTAGCGATAAATTCAAAAATCCAAAAACAATAACGAGCCCTTTCGGACTCGTTATTGTCGATGATGTAACTACAACTGGCAGTACTCTTCTCAACCTTGAAAAACTTTCACATCAAAATCTAAACCCCCAAATAATACTATCTATAGCTATTGCTCACTGAACCATCCATCGACGTATCACTTGGTGAATAATCAGAACCTTGCAAAGAATCATCTACACCCGCACCCTGCTGAAGATTATATTCTGAACCACTTGGAGATTTTTGTGGATCATGACTTAACCTATATTGTAGAACTAAAAATCTAGCAATAATAAATATTGTGATTATTGTACCTAATACAAACCAAAACTTTGCCCAATTTTTATCATTTCTTTCACGAGTGTTCTCATGACTTCTTAATGCATGCAATTTTTTGTACTGAACAAAATTAAATGTCATAACAAAAGTCTGAAGTGCAACTTGAATCAAAAGACCAATTATAAGCGCCGCCGCCATTATCCAAACAACCGTGCCAAAATTCATAAGACCAAAATAAACCTTACCTATAAGATACACATAGAGGGAAACAAATCCCATCGCACACAATTGCCCCAAGATTGCATTGAACACCATAATAACAGCAATGTTTACAAAAACAGTTGTACCGAAACCTCTTACAGATTGACGCGAAGTAGTCATAGCATCAATACCCTTTTTGCCCTCAAGAACATGAGTAAATATGGTGTTTAAATAAAATGTAATCAAGAATGCGAAAGGAATCACTAATATAAAGTATCCTCCCAGCAATACTGTGATTAACATTAAAATCAAAACCAATATACTTCCAATATTTTTATAAGAAACACCCCTCCACACTTTCCAGATGCCCAGTTGGTTTGAATTTTCAGAACCTAGAACATGCAGTGTCGCTATAACTGAGCACGCTGAGAAATATAATGAAGAACTGATCAAAATAATAAGGGCCATAACCAGAGTCCAGAATTGAGCAACATGGCTGGTAATTAATTGCCAACTAAATGACTGCCAGAAATTATCAACTCCTGCAATTTTAAGAACTGCCCACAGACCAAGTACTATCAAAGCAACAAATACGAAAGTTGAAACTAGTGGTAGTAATAATAAAACAAACACCTTAAAACCCTTGCTCTTTATAAGTTGCCATGTTTCTTTGATCAATGTTGGAAAAAGCAGACTTATATTTGTCTCTTTAACATGTGCCACGTTTCCCCCGCTGTGTGATTCTGTCTGATTCATTTGATTTTTAATTTTGATTTAGGATTCTATTTCTAATACTTCCAATTGTAACAAATATCCCTTAAAAATACATCAAAATAGAGATTGGTAAAGTCTCAGGATTTTATCGCATTTCAAACCAAAACGTGATAAAGTGTTGAAATCAAACGAATGGAGACGTGTCAGAGTGGTCTAACGTACCTCTTTGCTAAAGAGGCAGGGGCTTTAAAACCCCTCGAGGGTTCGAATCCCTCCGTCTCCGCCTTGACAATTTAGTATCGGTGTGACCTGATTACATAAGTAAGCAGGGCGACCCAAGTACTAAGTTGTGAACAAAAAAAATACCGACGATTTTTGTTGGTGTTTTTTTGTTTGGTGTTTTTAAATTATTCAGTAAGTAGCGTGAGCGTTTTATCCTTGTACACAATCTTACTTCTGAGGTTTGCTAGCAACTCTCGTTTCTCGACAGTTGTCCCCTCTTTTAAAATATATTTAGCGTAATTACGTATATCAGTATCTTTTCTGTTGCCAATCTTGTCTGTACTTCCAAGTACCGATCTCTGGAAAATATTAAATCGTGCGATTTCATCCTCAAGTTTTTGTCGCATACCGAGTTCGTTGATATTTACCTTGTCGAGTATTTTCAGTAATTCTAGTATTAACTCTTCTTCTCGTATATACATATTTTTGCAGTTTCGATCTCTTGCTCTCGAGCATGAGTAGTAAATGTATCTGTTTGATCCACCGTCTTTCAATTGCTTCCATTTCTCTTCAGCGGATATGCCTGATCCGCAGTATCCACATGTGAATAATTTAGTAAATGAAAATTCCTTGGTTTCTCTGACTATCTGATCACGCTTTAGCTGAGCTTTGGCCTTTTCGAACAATTCCTGTGTTATTAAAGGTTCATGTTTGCCTTGATACCAGTTCCCACTTTCTTTTGGTCGTTCAAATACTCCGTAATAGAATGGGTTTTCTAGTATTCGATATACCCCACTTAATGTCAGAGGTTTGTTTCCTCTTGTATAAAAATTCAGTTCGAACCTGAGCCAGTTATATACTTTTCTTCCGGACCATTGCTCATATGCCACTTTTTCAAACATTCTTTTAACAATAGAGCCTCTTAACGGATCTACTATCAACTGACATTTCTTATCCATCAAATATTGGTTCAGATATCCGATCGGAGCAAGTCCTGCCCATAAACCCATCTCCGCTCTGGTTCGCAGTCCTCGCTTCACATTGATGCCTCTGTTGTCATTCTCTAGTTTTGCCTGACCACCGAGAATCATCAGCATGAACTTATCGTTCGGGCTGTTTGAAAACATCTGTCCGAATGTACGTATCCCGTGAAGTTTTCCTGCATCCATTAAATCAACGACTCTGCCAAGGTCACCTGCGTTTCTTGAAATACGATCTGGTGCCCATGTGAGGATTGCGTTGTATTTACCCTCCTTTATCTCCTCGATGATTTCATTAAACACTGGTCGTTGACCAGTTTCCTTGGCTGAGTGAGATTCTCTCTTTATGGTCACCACCTCGAGACATTCCTTCTCTGCAAGTTGAAGCATCTCCTTGATTTGACTGTCGATTGAGAGCACTTGGCGTTCCTCTGATTCGGTGCTTTTTCTCGAGTAAAGGCAGTATTTAACCTTTACAGGGCTTGCTAGAACTCGATTCAGCTCTGGCATCAATTGTGATTGGTTTTGTATTTTCATACCTACATTGATGACGCAGACCGCCCCAGGAGTCTAGAGCGCCCCGAGTAGATAAGGTGTTGGTAAGTAATGGCTTAGAAGCGCCAATTATATTCAATCCTTTTCACTACAATTAGAACTTTAATAGTAAATCGCTAACATCTTTATTATTTTTCAGAATATAGACTTTCTTTTTATCTGCATATTTTAGCACCTTTTCCCGCATAACTTTTGTAGGATAATTCCATATCCACTTAATCAAAAACCAATCTACTTTATCTTTTACACCCTCTGTTTTGTCAAAGGGTTGATTTCTATTCAAGGCTCGCTTGAGAACTCTCAAAATACACCTCCATTTTGGAAAATCTAGAAAGATTATCATGTCGGCTCTGTCAAAACGCATATCCATACTTCCTCGATAATTTCCGTCAATTATCCACTTGTCTTGTTCTGCAAAACTCTTTGCCACATTATTGAATTCTTCCTTTATGGCATAGCGTTCTTTCCACCCAACATCCCAATAATATTTATCAAGGTGAAAAACTGGCAA
>JAYUFM010000104.1:0-4369 GCA_043738715.1 bacterium
AATCGTTTGTGTATTTTTGACTAAGTTCTTTTCATCTCCAATATCCATCAAAACATTTTTCGCCCGTCTGTGAACTTTTAAAATTTCTTTTCCACTGAC
Source organism: bacterium (assembly GCA_043738715.1). GTDB lineage: Bacteria > Patescibacteriota > Minisyncoccia > Phycocordibacterales > CAIZLB01 > JBAXAB01. The sequence goes on from JAYUFM010000104.1 coordinate 100, forward strand.
TGTCTTTTTAAACTTTTTAAAATAAGTTGGGTTTTTTACATTGTCCTTTCCTGCGTAGTAGGGACTGTTGTAATCCGTCCATACATCTAAAATCCGCTGGCCTTTAGCCAGTTTATTGAGCATTTGTGAGGTTGTTTCGACTTCGGGTAGTTCTGGCATTTTTTTCGTTAGGTTTTGTTGTCTAAATTCTATTGTTTAAGAGAGGTTTTTGAGGGCTGCCTTTACTTTCTCCCCTGGGTCCTTAACGGTGTTAGGAACCTTCTCTAGGGCCTCACGAGCCTCTTTGTGACTGTATCCCAAAGCTCGCAGAGCATCAAGGGCATCAACATCGTTTTTACCTCTAGTACCTTTTGCAAATTCACCTTCATCACTGTCAACTTTTCCGCGAAGCTCAATAATAATCTTCTCTGCAATTTTTTTACCAATACCACCGATTTTTGTTAGATATGAAGTCTCTCCAGACACAATGGCTTCACGAAGGCTTTCAATACTGGCAACTGATAATATTCCCAAAGCTGATTTCGGACCAATTCCAGAAACAGTAATCAGTAGTTCGAAAAAATCATGGGTTTCCTTTTTACTGAACCCATATAGATCAAAAGCGTCTTCTCTGACTGTGCTGTGAATCCACATAGTCTGCTCGGCACCTATTGATATAGTAGAGAGTTCGTCATTTGGGGTAAAGACTTTATATCCGACATTATTAACGTTTAAAATTATGAATTTCAGGTCTATATATGCAACTGTTCCGGTTAATTGGGCGATCATGGGATGATTATAGCAAAAATATTGCCAAATCATACGTATTCTGTTATCCTAGCCCTACTATGCCAATTACATCATCAGCCAAAAAAGCTCTCCGCTCATCTCTACGAAAGCGTTCTTTCAACGGACGCCGAAAGAAAAGCGCAGACGAAGCCTCAAAGAATCTTAAGAAATATTTAGCCGGAGATAAAAAAGAATCAAAGGAAGCCCTAAAGTTGCTTTCTCTTGCTTACAAAATTATCGATAAAGCTACAAAAGCAGGTACTCTAAAGAAAAACACAGCCGCTCGAAAGAAATCTAGACTTTCTGCAATGGTTAAGAAGGCTACTGCAAAATAATTTATTTACAATTTCAATAAAAAAACACCAACCGGATCTGGTTGGTGTTTTTTTATATTTAAAAAGCTACCGGTAAATGGTCTCTATTTGAGTATCAGGATCAACATATACCTTTTCTTCTCCAGTACCACCCTTGAACAAAAAACGATCAATAACTGGCGTTGATGCTATCAATAGGTATACAAGTGAGGAATCGTTAATGAATTTATAAATATGATTTAGCCACAGTAGGGTTATTGTTATTGCTGTAACAAAAAAAGATTCTGTAAGTTTTCGATCCCCAATTTCGTATCTTGAGGCAAGCATTCTCATGTCTTCTTTTATGTTTGCAATTCTATTTGAAAAACTTTGGTGTTTGCTAGTAAATGGAATAAGTTCAAGGAGGTACATTAGGTTCGCTATTAGATATAATAAAGATGCGCCAAGTAAGAACATTTGTATATTATCAGTCGGCATACCCGCCCCCTTATTAAAGAAAAATGACATATTTCTAAATGCTATATGAGAAGAAGCCATTGCTACGATTATGCATAAAAACCATATATAAAAGAAAACCCTCCAAGCATATTTTCTATCCAAAGAGAAAAAGACGTTAATAATTGTTGGTAAGCTTAGTACACCAACTAGCACCAAAAGGTCAATGTATACAATTGAACTTTTCAATATTATGTATACCAATATTAAATTCCAGACCAAGAGGATATCTTTGTTAATTTCTTGAAGAAGTTTATTTTTGAATACGAAGCTGTAACAACCCGAAAAAAATATTGCGAATATAAAAAAATGAAAAAACAAATCGTAATTGTACTCGTGCTTTCCAGGGAGCATTGCAAATATGGCAAAACCAATACACCCCAGAATTTTTAATGCATCTTTTTTTTCAAAATTATAGCCCAACAAGAAAATAGCTTGTATTAGTATTCCTATGTAGAAAAACAATAGTGGGCTCATTATTGAGGTAGGTTATCGGGAATGTCGCTGGTGTCACTTATTGGAGTATCCGCAAATTTCTCATGTATAGGATTAACCTCAAGTTGTTGTGGTACCTGATTATGGGACATGTTTTCTTTTGCCTGTTCTACTTCTCTTACTACCTCGAATGCTTCATTTTTAAAGTGCGATTTCTTGTACTGATCAACTGCTTCAGAAATTAATTCTTTAATTGCTTGCGGATTTGGAATTTGATCAAATGAAAAGTGGTCAACCGCACCTGCCGACTGAACTTCGATATCACCATAGTTGAAAAAAGTGGGTATGGCACCTTCCATTTTGATAGAAACATCTTGAACATTAGCTAGGTTAATGTCTGAAATTGTGCGGTTAAAGAATCCATTCTGGGTACTATCGATGATTCTTTCGTTAGTAATAATCCATATATTCATTGTGTACATTGTGACCGTATAAGCCAGAAGATACCAAATAATCATATAGTATGCTGAACACAAAAAGATTATTATTTTTGCCAATTTATACAGAATAATTAATTTTCCAAATACTGCTATTAAAATGAAAGGCAAGAGGGCCCCTAAGAATGCATAAAGAAATTTACTAAATAATGTGTACCAGTGTTGGTGGAGACAGACTAAAACTTCTTCATCATCATGTTTGCCGTCGAATGAATTTGCAGAAAGGGTGAAAATTGAGAATATGTTTTTCATAATTTTTTATTAGGCAAATATTTGAGTAAAGAACATTATAGTAACCATCGATAGCAAAATACTACCAGCAAGGAAAACAATGGCCACTTTTTTTGGTAAAGTCCCTACTCCAAATCGTAATAGGTGATATAAGACGGTAAATGCGAGGCTCCAGTATATTGTCATTCCTATAAGAAGGGCTACCTCAAGCCATTCTTTGTAATTGTTAATTAATTCCATAATTTCATTATATTACATCGGTTAAGGTTGTATAGCCTAGGACACACAAATCTGTTTTGGTGGTAAAATGATGACTATGAGTATAAATTCAAATGTAGTATATGCAGGTGGATGTTTTTGGTGCACAGAAAGTGACCTTAGAAAGGTGTCAGGAGTAATAGATGTCATTTCAGGCTATACAGGGGGTGACTCAGATAATCCAACTTATGAAAATCACAAAGGACACCGTGAGGCAGTACAAGTTGTATATGATCCCGCTGTTACCAATTTTAAAAAAATGACTCAATTTTTTCTTGATCATATTGACCCGACAGATGCAGGTGGCCAATTTTTTGATCGTGGATCTGCTTACACAACTGCAATTTATTACAAAAATGGTGAGGAAAAGTTAATGGCAGAAGGTTTATTAAACGAATTAACCGAATCTGGTCTTTACGACAAACCGATAGCTGTATCAGTTCTAGCAGAAAAACCTTTTTACAAAGCAGAAGACTATCACCAGAATTACTCCAGTAAAAATCCATCACATTATTATGCATACAAAGACGGATCGGGGCGAACTGAATTTCAAGCAAGGGTTTGTACAATCCGAGATCAAAAAGATGTAAAGTGGAAAGAGTAGTTCATTAATTGGATAAATTGTTTGTGATACAATTATAGTAATTAAATTTTAATAATAAAAATTATATGAAACCACAACCAGGAATGCCGAGGATGCCAGATATGGGCGCAGTGACAGATACAGAAGATACACAACCTGTACCAGAATCAGAAACCGATATACCGCTTCCAGTAAGAATTGCACCTGGAGAGCAGGGTTCTGATTCCAGATATAATGGTACAGAAAATGTCTCTAGATCAACAGATCCTATATCACTTGAGACAAGTACATCTCCAGTAAGAGATGAATCTTACAAATCACCTGAAGCAGAAAAAAATCTTGGGGTAGACGAATCACCTGAGGCCGTTGCAGAGAGAAATCGTGTTGTTGAAGGGTCACTTAGTCCAGAAAATAAAGGTTTCTTTTCAAATTTGGGAGAGAAGGCAAAGAAATTGGCTGGTTGGGCATGGGAATCTATGAACAAAGTCCCAGGAGTAAATAAAATCATTGGTAAAGTTCAGATTGCTTACCATTCTTTTTGGATGGGAAGACATGAAGAAAAAAATAAAGGATATGCAGAGACTGTTTCAAAAACTGAAGATGAATTGCATGCAATAGAAAAATCATTTTCTGAAATTACAAAAGCATTAGAAGCATTGAAAACAGAAAGTGGATCAAACCTAACTTCA
>JAYUFM010000105.1:0-1507 GCA_043738715.1 bacterium
CCTTACCTCACACTGGAAAGATATTGGCTTAAGATACTGGCTATGAGAATTTCGGTGGATGTGAAGCATAGAAATTGGAAGAGGGTTAATTTCATTACCCTCCTATCAAAATTGGTGCGACTATTGGCTTCAAACCATTGATTAAATTGAGCGACATTTCAGATGGACTAATGAACTGCACCATTATCAACCAAGTAAGTTCTGAATCTGATCAACATCAGTGAATATTAATAGCGATATTTTTGAGATGTATTCACCAATGCAATTGATTGTATTAATGATCGCAGCTGTGTAACACAAATTCTACAATTATTTAAAATGTTAACTACGTGATTATTGCGATTTTTGATAAGCACATTGCAAACACTTCTTTAGAATGGCATTTGAATAATGGACCCCAATTTAGTAATGGAACTCCTTTTGCTTGTTTAGCTGCGCCTTCGCGTTTGATATTTCTGTTTTCTTTCTTAACTGAATACATTTCTTTTTTAAGATCAGCACAACTTTTAATATTTGAATTTTGTTGATCTTTTATGCTTACGGACGTATTCGAATCTGCAGATAATGATGTGTATGATGTTCTACTACATAGCACTGCATCCACGAAGCTGCTAAGAGACGTTGGACACCGGAGGTAATCTTTATTTTTGTGTCCTTCACAATTACAATTTTTTATTCCTTCTGAAATATTTTTGAATCTCCTTAAATTTCCTAAGGCTTTCAACGAATTTATTAAATTTATTTGGACGTGGTTTGCACAATCACGCTGCTTCTGACAAAAACAGCAGGGGACAGAAGGCGTTTGTGAAAGATCTAAATTTTATGGTAAGTTTTTTGTATGTTGGATCAAGACTATCTCTTGAATTACTGAGAATCTTGTTCTCGTTTTGCCAGTTGTAGTATTCAGACGAGACTTGAAATATATTGTAGTAATCTCTTAGGGATTGGCTCTTCACATGAAGTCGATGATATGATCTATTTCCATCGTAGTTACGAACGAAAATTTTTGCTGTTGCGAAAGTGTCAAGTCGACAGACATTGTGACAAAAGTCTCGAACAATATTGAGATCCAGTTTATCACTTCTGATTTTTCTAAATTTAGGTGATAGTGCACTGAAAAAGGTATTTTTTTCTCGATTTTAAAGGTTTTCTTATTTAACGATTTTTCGTCTCTCGAACTGTCGCTGTCATTATGATCTGATTGGCTATCCTTCGACACATCATCAACATCGCTATCGCAGAAAAAGGCTTTATAACTATCAATACTAGAACTATCGGAGGAATGTGATGACCCTGAGGAATCACTGCAATCTTGTGATACTTTCCTGTCAGCTGATTTCGAGTCGACAATACTGTCAAAAATTGATCTCCGCTGCCTCACAGCAGCCATTCTTCTCTTAGAAACTCCCAGAATATCTGCAACATCATTGTTGCTTAGGCTTTTAACGGAAACTGCTGCTAGTATGTTGTCTTTTGTTGACTCAACTTGAGCATATTTCCCTCCATA
>JAYUFM010000106.1:0-4316 GCA_043738715.1 bacterium
TTGAATAATATAAAAATAGAAAAGAGCCGCACGTCTTCGACGCGCGGCTCTGAAAAATGAACTGGGATCACATTGATGGCCACTCACACCGTCCCTGACTCTGGTATTGTTGACGGTGACGGGTTGTCGGCGGTTGGAAACAGCCTTGTTCCCTCTGCTGTACCTGTTGCACCGGTCGGCAATTACCAGTATTCATGACGCGACGACCTTGCAGTTGTTGATTCCCACCGGGCACGCAGATGTAACTGTCTGGTCCGGTCCGAATCATCCTGACTACTGTCGGTCGCATTGCGGCACGTTCAGTCGGCGAAATATTTCCACCTGACATTGAAGGGTGGTAAGACTGCGGGTGAAATGAAACCCCACCGCGTCCACCTCCATTGTACTGGGACACCCCTTGAACGTAACCGGGCACTGTCGAGGTTTCCTGATAGGTTTCTTGGCAGGTTACCCGCTGTCCATTGTTGACGCAGTTTCCCCCTGCCGCCTGATTGAGGACCTGAGAGAGAATGGCAACGCCGAGCTCAACAAGTGGCGGATTGTTGCGGTTCCGTGCCACCGTTTGGCAGCGACGTCCATGCTGTTGAGGCTGGGGCATTGCGCAGCCGGTGAATCCGAGCATGACTGCGAGGAGGATGAGGAAGGCACTGGTTCGGCTGGTCGTTACGGTATCTTGGTTTTTCATCTGAATGGTTCCTTTGTTTTGTAGTGAGTCTTTTGAACCCACATTGTTGTTGTGATTGATGACTGTCCTACCTACTATATTATCATATAAATAGGATTTGTCAAGGGCAAAAGCTTTTATAATTTAACAAAGTCCTGTACAATCAAAACATGACAGCATCATCAACTATTTCGTATATCCCCTATCTAATTCATTCAACAAATCTGGCGATTTCTTCTATGAGAGCAACAGACATTATGGACATCGCCATAGTAGCTATTTTGACCTACCTAGTTTTAGTTTTTGCCAAAAACACCAAATCTTTTTTTGTCATAAACTCAATAATACTATTGCTTGTAGTAAGTTCACTGGCACAATATTTCGACCTCGGACTGACTCGTCAGATCCTACAACCCCTTCTAACTTTCTTTATAATTATCATTGTTATCGTATACCAACGTGAAATGCGAAATTTGTTCGATTGGTTTTCTTTATCTAGCCGTAACTTAAAATTCCTAAAGAAAATCTCAACAACAAGTGAGATCTCTTCTATCTTAGTTAAAGCACTTACAACAATGGCGGAAGACCGAACAGGAGCCATAATCGTGCTTGAAGGTGAATATCCACTAGATAATACGGTAGATGGTGGGTTCCAACTTGAAGGAAAGGTCTCCGTTCCGCTAATCCTTAGTATTTTCGATCATCACACCCCAGGACACGATGGTGCGGTCTTAATTAAAAATCACCAAATAAGCGCATTCGGTTTACATTTACCATTAGCAGAAAATTATACAAAATATAGCGAATTCGGAACAAGACACCGTGCTGCAACTGGAATAACAGAAAACAGTGACGCCCTCGCCCTGGTAGTGTCAGAAGAAAAAGGAACAATTTCGTGGGCAGAAAATGGAAAATTAAAAAAAATTGAAGACAAGGATGATTTAGAAAATATCATCCGAACATTTTTAAAAGAAAACATTCTGGAAAATAAAGTCAGTTTTTGGAAATCTCTATTGAGGGATCACGCTATTATTAAAATATTATCTGTTTGCTTAGCAGTATCACTTTGGACAATATTTATTTATAGAGTTGGTTTCGTGACTCGAGAATTTAGTCTGCCAATAGAATTCAAAAACATCCCCAAAGACAAAACTGTTTCTCTTATTAAACCAAAAACTGTTGATGTAGGACTTATCGGTCGTACATCTGATTTCGTTGATTTTGACCCTAAAAACATTGCTGTAACAATTGATGTTGGTTCAAGCACCAGTGAGAAGCAGGATGTAAAAATCACCAAAGATATGATCAAGTTTCCAAACTACTTTACCGTAGACGTGATCAAAACGACTGATGTTATATTCACCGTAAGCAAAGATACTGCGACAACAACAAATTAATATCCTCTATCTACAAGTACACAATTCATTATCAATCTCTAACTAAATCAGACTTTTTATTGTCTCAGTCACTGTAGGAGTTTCAGCTAAACTTTTTTTACCTAAATCTTCAATATTTTTCTTGTATTCATCAATGCTTAATTCGAGTTCTTTTATTCGCTTTTTCAAATTTACAATTTCAAAGTAGTTTTTAAACATATCTGGTAAACATGATAAAGCAGCAAGCACTGCCCCTGTCAAAATAGCAAGGATCAGAATCAGGGCAAGTGACCCATTCATTTCCCAAGAGAACAAATGAACACTGATAGGAATTATATTTTGTAAAATAAATATAACAGCGACACCACCAACCAGTAGACCAATGACTAGGAATATCATAGAAGATTAGGTTTAATTATTAAATGTAGGATTACTTAGTTAAATTATGATTCTTTACGTGTAGAGTAAGTGTGCTTTGAACTGTAGGTGTTGCAGTTACTACTTCAAAAGCCTTTCTATCAAGATAAGACAATGTAACATTGTAACCAGCTGAACTGTTCATGTATGGCAATGGGTTCTTAACCATAACAGACTTATCAATACTAGCAGAGACTCCATTTAAAACCAATCTGTCACCGATAGAGGCGGCTGATTTGAAAGCTACCGTTTGATCTGTATTTTGGAACAATCCAACATAATGCATAACAACCGGACTACCATTTGTAGTTAGGATCATTTCAACAAACACATCATAACCATTGTCAGTACCTACTTTTCCTAGAACATTACCGATGGCAAGATGGCCTTTAACGTTATTATTAGTAAAATCAGAACCACCATCAGTAAGAGTAACGTCAACACCTGTTTGTGGAACACGAACACTAGAATTTTTAATAATCATAAGCAAAGCAGAGTCACTGAGACCCTTTGTGGTGTTATTTACCGCAACATTTGTTCCGCTATTAGTTCCATTATTTGAACCTGACGATGGCTTAGGTGTTGTTGTATTTGTTGTATCGGTGGTACTTGCAGACTGATCATTGCTTATAGCCACTTGATTGTTAGGAGTAGCTACTAAGAAAATGACCCATATAACCAATATTGCCCCAACTGCTATTAAGATTACTTTTGATGTTGAATTCATATATTTATTTAGATTTTTATTAGGATAATTAGGTATCCTTCTTATTTAAAGCCGTTCTAGATGGATATCTATTACCATGATTGTGCTACATGTCGACTATCCGATCCGAGAACCACTAAGGTAATAGTACACCCAAGAACTGTATAACACTAGCCATTTTTGAAGTTTTGCTCCCTTTTAATAGAACGATGTCTCCCCGTTTATAGATCTCTCTAATCTTATTAGCGCAAGATTCTTGATTTGAGACATGAATAATTTCCAATTTATTCGGCCTATTACCGTCAAAATCTTCTCCAATTTTAGGATCCCAATCGATATCACACAAAATTATAGTATCTATTCCTAAAGATACTGCATTGTTAAATATAGTCTGATAACCCAAGGCCAGCTGATTCCCCATCTCTTTTAACGCACCTAGGGCAAGGATCAATTTTCCATCTGCATTTCTAATTTTTACTAACATCTCAAGACCCGCGCACACCGAGTCAGGATTAGCATTATAAGTATCATCAATAATCTGCATCGACTTACCATCAACACCAATTTTTTTATTTGTAAGCCTCCCCTCTTCGTATTCTGATTTTGCAATTGCGTCTATGGATTCATCAATACTCACCCCGCATTCAACACCCACCGCAATCGCAAGCAGGGCATTCTGAACCATATGTACTGCGGACGAATAGATAAATCCATTTTCAGTTAATTTTTTCTGATACAAAACTGAATCGCCACTATCATTTGAAACTGAGATCAATCTTGAACTTGGCGAAAAACTTGAAATTAAATTTTTAAATTTTTCATTGGCGGGCAAAATTATCACACCATCAACTAACGGTCTAACCAGTTCAGCTTTTTCTCGGGCGATCGCTTCTTGTGGGCCACCTTCATAAGTGGTGCCTTCAAAAGCCTCAACATGAGCATTGCCAATGCCAGTTACCACCACAATCTGGGGTTTTATTATCTCTGCCAATGGTGCAATTTCCCCAGGATGATTCATCCCGATTTCAAATACACCAATTTCATCATCCTGTTTTATAGATAAAATCGACAATGGCACACCCAAGTGATTGTTGTAGCTTCCTTTTGTAGCTGAGACTTTATATTTTTTAGAAAGAACTACCACAAAAAACAT
>JAYUFM010000107.1:0-4293 GCA_043738715.1 bacterium
CAGTAGATTTAAACAGTAATCGAACTTCAATAAACCAAACATTGGTTGTTGGATCATCGTCCCCACTTTCTATTTTAAATATTTCACCTGGTACTAATATTTCACCAACTAAAGTTTTATCATTTTCAGTTGGTGCGCAGGGATATACTAGTCCTACTTTTTATGTGTTGGATTCTTTTGGGGGCTCAAGTTTAACAAGTAATTCCATTGATTCTTTTGGTAACTTTTCATGGGTGCCAAAGATAAATGACGTTGGTGTGCACAATCTATCAATTCGAGTTGTCGGCTCAAACAATCGAAATGATGTTATTTATCAAACGGTAAATGTAAATGGGATTTCAGCTAAAAACCAGCAAGGCAATACTGTAACTTATGGTTCACAAATAAATATTGAAATTAATTCATTTGGCGTTGTTTCACCAACCTATAAACTTTCAGATTCTCAAGTAAATAATACTTTTGATAATGGAAATCTGGATGGCAACATATACCACTGGACTCCTACATTGCAGGACGTTGGATCTCATACAATTTCTATAACAGCGACAGATGTAAATGGAAACACTTACGATACAAAAACTTCAATAACTATTAATGCATCGAATTTTGCAAGTTCAACAGCAGTGTCACTTGTCAGTAATTCGATTATTAAAAACAATGGAGAAACAGCTGTTGCTAAGTATAATTTTACAAAAAGTTTAAATGTCGGATCAAAAGGAACGGAGGTTTCCGAATTACAAAAACTTCTTAAAGAACTAGGCTTTTACAGTGGACCTATAAATGGAAATTATGGACCATTAACAAAGGCCGGTGTTACTAAGTTCCAAAAAGCACGCAAAATTTCTACACTTGGAAATGTCGGACCAGCAACCAGGAAGGAACTGAATAGATTAGACTAATTTAAAAATTAGAAACCTGCCACATCAATACCTTTCAAGTATTTTGACACTTGATCTACATCAGAATCAGCTAAAATGAATCCATCAATATCTAGTGTGGGGGTTTTATTCTGACCTGATTTTTGAACTAATTCATCAAAATATGTTTTATTACCTAAGACTTCCCTCTCTTCAAATTCCACTTTTTTCTCGTTCAGTAATGCCAAAACATCTCTACACCAAGGACATCCTGTTTTTGTATATATAATGATTTTCATTTTTATAAATTATTTTCTAGTGTGCAATGCAATTGTATTTCCCTCACTATCTGAAATCCATGCAATGTAACCATATTCACCTATGTCTTTTTTATTAAGGATAGTTTTTCCTCCGACACTCTCACCTCTGACAAGGGCAGATTCGATGTCTGGGCAAGTAAAATAAATCACCGGTCCCTTACTACCAACATCATATCCAGGGCCCTTCATTAGGGCGCCTGGTGCACCATACGCATCATCAACCATTGGAAACCAAACCATTTCATAACCTATTGCGTCTTGTCGACGCAATTTTATTTCTAGCAAAGTCTCATAAAATTTTGTTGCTCTATCCAAATCGAGAACTGGGATTTCAAACCATCCAACGGGGTTGTTTTTCATTTTTTATTTAAATTTAAATGTTTCGATTAATTAGCTAATTTTCAAGCAGAACTTACGCAGAATGAGAATGCATCTTGTGATAAGAATTGTAAGACAATACCAACAAAATCATAAAGACAACTGGCAATATCAACATTCCTCCGAAACCATTAACAACCCAAATACTGACAAAGGCTGAAATAAAATCTATACCAAATCCAGCATATGCCCATTCTTTAATTCGAGCTGGCATCTTTGGCGCGATCAGAGAAATCGAACCAAGAACCTTAAACACAGCCAGCATAGTTGCAAAATAAACTGGGTAACCTAAATCTGTAATACCCTTAATTGCAAAATCTGTCTGAGAAGTTAACGCTGGCATTACCCCTTCCATTAAAAATATAATAATTGTTGTAACCCAAAATGTAATTTTTACTTTTTTCATATTGTTATAATTATGGACTAAATATGCCCTTATTTCAACACCCCTATTACCTTTTCAATTATTTCATTAAATTGGCTTTGGTCGTCAATTAAGACGTCTGGAACTCTCCAATAATTCATACTTGTAACCTTTCCATTTGAACGTTCGTACGTAAATTTTTTCCAATCCAACATAGACAGGTCTTCTGCCATTTTACCTTTAGCTTTTAGATAAAGCTGATTTCCAATGATCGCCGCAAACGGTACATTCTCGGAATAAATACACCAACCGCTCATCATTGGCCGTGATGAAATGTTTGGAATTATTGCCATCAAGTCATAGAGCACGAAATCATGATATGTAGTATCTTTTTTCATAAATAAATTAACAGATATACTTAGTCCACAGTACTAATTTAAACCACCAAACCTGTTGTAACTTTAATTACTTGGATTAAATTCGATTATCCACTCTATACCATATTTATCTCTAAACATTGCAAAATAAGTCCCCCAAGGGCTATTACTAATCGGTGCTTCTACTTGTCCTCCAATTGAAAGATTGCTAAATATTTTTTCAGCCTGTTCCTTGCTATCTGTTCCTACATGAATTTTACTTCTATTTTCGTTTTCACTTGTTTTTCCCATAAATTCTGGCACATCATTTCCAATCAAAATCTGTCCACTACCAATAGGTAAAATAATCTGCATGATTTTATCTGCTGCTGCGTCACCGACTGGAAAATCAGGACCAGCAAGGTCTTTGAAACGAATCACTTTTTTAAAATCTCCACCAAAAACAGATTTATAAAAATTAAATGCTTCTTCTGCATTACCATTAAAATTTATCCAAGGGTTTATTGTTGTCATAACTATTATTATACAATTTTTAAAATTTTTGACTAACTTACATATAGATTAAAATTGGCAGGGATATTGGTTCAGAATTAATGTATTTGTAATATTAAAAATACATTAATTCAATTACTATTTACATTTTATACAACTAATTGTATATTAATTTAAGGAAAAGTTACTTGATAAATCAAGCTGCATCTTTCAGTGTCATTATAGGCTTTGAAAGATGCAGCTTGAACCAAACCAAAAAGAGCTGTTGCTGAGACCATCAACCCCTACTCGACCATGAAAAAAATTAACTTTCGCTCTGTCTTTTGTGCAATCTTAATGATTGTATCTGCCATTGTTGCAGATGCACTCATGCACAAGACCCCACGACCGGCCCATTCCAATCAATCAAAAGCCAGCACTGACAAATTTACCGAATCACTTCCCGATATCACGAATTTGGGATTCACTTGGGAAGACTGGAAGAAGAATCGCATCGCAGGTATCAACCGAGAACTATCTGGATACAAAGTGGAGGCTGACCTTACTGGTGCTTATGGGGAAATACAAATCGTGTACGGAATTTTGGCCCCATGGAATGACCCCTTCATGAAAACGGAGGTAGCAAAACCCACCAAGGATGAACCCTACTTTATCAGGCACGGGTGGTCAGCAATCCGACCTTTCATGACCGCGAGCGTTGCAGATCACATCCTCGACTGGGTTCTGCCTGACTTCAAAAAAGTCTATACAAGCGCTCCTGCTGAAGCAAAGAAAGCATATCGGGATGCAGTTGCGCACGCACTGGATTACCTCCAGGTCGTTGACTTCAATGAAGAAGATCGATATTTGAAAGGGACTGCCTTCGCGAAGGGCGATGAAGTAGGTCCTACATTCACAACAACGGGACCTGATGGTAAAGAAAGGCCGTTCAGGAAAATTGAAGCATTCCTCTACCGCCGTTTTGCTGACAAGACATTCACGGCAGAAGAGATGCTTCGCCTCGTAAAAAAGATCGAGGATGAAATGAAGACTTGGGATCAGTAATCCCGGCCCAAAATTGGTTTAAGAATCACACATCAGGCGCCGAGAGGAAACTCCGGCGCCTTTGATTTTGGGAAGTCCTTCAAGATTTAACTAAACTTTCTTCAATCCCGGACCTTTAAACTTTATATAAAAGAAAAACATTGAACTAACAACGGCGGCGAAAAAACACCATACCGATGTAAAAGTCATTGCGAAAAAAAGCCAAGCAATAGTTCCAAAAATAGCGATCAAAAAACCAAACCATCTAAATATTTTTAGGCTAGAAATAAATAACGGAGCAAAAATTGTCAGCACGTAAAAAATCATAGCAGGGTATTTAAATGGGAAATAAAAAGTGTAACTGACGCACGCATGCACCTTGCTTACAAATATCGGCTCATACAGCAAAACTACGAGGAAAAACAAAGACGTAATCGATCCAACAGCTACAAACCAACGCATAATATGTTTCCTCTTTTCAT
>JAYUFM010000108.1:0-11662 GCA_043738715.1 bacterium
CAGTTATTAAATTCATATTATGATTATATCAAACCTAAAATTGTTAGCAGACAGCGTGATACGAAGTTGGAACTTATCGTAGTAGCTAATTTAGATATCCCAGTTTCTTAAACAAAACAACAGATGGAGGTGTAAGTTTAAGATCCTTTAAATCAGAAATTTCTGACCATCTGTATTGAACATGTTCATCATTTAGTGTGATTTTAATATCACTAGAATCTTTGTCGTCAATCACAACTTTATAAGTATAAAACTTCATCTTTGCAATAACACGCTCACCAGTATCTTTTAATGTTTTTTCTGATACCCCTTCCGCTTCATCAATAATTTCAGCAGGATAACCTGATATATCTATTCCTGCTTCCTCCATAAATTCCCGATCAAGTGCTACTCTTTTGTCTTCTCCATCATCAACCCCACCGCCGATAATTCCCCAGCATCCAGGATATACGCCACTTGACGCACGCAGGGCCTGAAGCATTTTATTGTCTTTGGAAAATATTATTGCTGCCACAATGTCTCGATTGATAGTACGCATGTGTTATTTAGTATTTTAACATATCAATGAGGTTATACGTAAGTTGTTTAACGCATTGGAACTTCGATAACTAAAACATCAGCTGGTTTTTCTATAGTTATCACAAACGAATCAGCATGGCTAATACCGACCGCATCGCGGGATTGAAGTTGTTGCCCATCGATTGTTACAGTGCCATCGATCATAAAAACATACGCACCATTTCCTTTTTCATGCATATTGTAAGTGACGCTCTGTCCAGATTCAAAACGACCTCTCGAAATGTAGGCGTCTTGATGGATACTTAATCCTTCACCTGATTTTGTGTCAGGTTTTACAAGTACATCAAATTTTCCCATCTGATCTTTTTCATCGAATGTCGCGTGATCGTGTGCGGGTGAAATTCCATTTTTGCGAGTTGTAATCCAGATCTGCAAAAGTGCAGCGCTATCTTCATTTGAAGGATTCATTTCGGAATGCGTTACTCCAGTTCCAGCACTCATGACTTGTACATCGCATTTTTTGATAATGATCTCATTTCCCATACTGTCTTTATGCATAAGTTGTCCTTCAAGTGGGATAGTAATAATTTCCATATCTTTGTGTGGGTGCATTCCAAAGCCGCGCCCTGCATCGATCTTGTCATCATTGAGCACGCGAAGTGCGCCGAAACCCATGCGTTCTTGGTCGAAATATTCAGCAAAACTAAATGAGAATCGGCTTGAAAGCCATCCATGTTCTGCTACACCTCGAGTATCACTTTTATAAAATTCTTTTTGCATATATTCCTAATGTGTAAATTATTTACTCCCATCAATAACCTCATAATGTGTGACCTTGTTTAGATCCTCCAGATTAAACTCGATACCAAACAAATGATCACCTGAACCGCAATTTACAGCTTTTAAATTAGTGACTTTTTTATCCACGTAAAGAGGAACACTCAACATAAATGGACAAACTGCACCTGGTTCAACACCTGCCACTTCTTTTACTTCCTGAAAATCTGCCATGGTCATGTCTTCATTGAAAACTTGCTTTAATTTCTTGAAATCAATTTTGTCATCACCGGTTAAAAATATTCCGTATTTATTATTAGTCTTTCTTCCCTTCACAATCAAAGTCTTGCATATTTGTTCTCTTACAATTTCACCATTTGAATACGAAACAACATCATCAACGCTGATTGCCACCTGATTTAATTTTATCAGTTTGTATTGAATGTTATTTTTATCTAATAGTTGAGTTATGGGGAGATGCATTTGTTTTTTATGGGTGAAGTTTACATTAAAATTTGCGGAACCACGATACGATGACGATACTGGGCATGTCGAACAGATCCGTCCAGGAAACGAAAGACGCGCATCGCACGGTCACCGTCCGCGAGAACACGCACGTCGGCAACAAAGAATTCGTTACCTAACTTAAAGAGAAAGCGGAAGCATGTCCATTCTTCTGTCTGGAGAAAATAATCCTTTGCATGATTCATCAAGAAGTTCTTGATCTGCGGAGTGGTCAACACCAAATGATCAAGGTTTTGATCAATATCACCAAAGATCTTGGGGTAAGTAGCGTCTTCGATTTGTTCATACACTGAAACGGCCATTTCGGGAGTTTCCTGTTCATCTTTGTCGCATCCCCAATTTTTGAAGTCTGGGCTGATATAGCTGAACATGTCCGTAGCTGAGGCAAGTGTTTCAGTGCCATTTGTGCGACCGATAACTACACGTTTTCCTCCCGAGATGAGCTTGAGGCAGCCGACGACGCCGCTCTCGATAACTTGAGACACTTTTAATTCATTTTGATCTGTGTTTTCTTTGCTCATGTAATTATTCAGAGTATAACATTTTGAGCCGTCTCGGTCTCTCTGTATTATGGAAGAATATGGCTCTTTTGCCAAAAATGAGACAAATGAGACACTACGCTGACTCGTGCTTGTGTGGTACGAAGCAGGAACTTTCCTTATATAACCTCTAGAAATTCCCTCACTTTATCTATAGGTTTTATGATTAAGTATGTCTTTAGGTCATCCTCAGGTTTCAATTGGGCTCTAGTTATTTGAAAACCCTCTGGAATAAAAATTGGATCCCAGCCATAACCACCTGTCCCCGCAGGAGACCCTGGTATAGTTCCTGCCAACTCACCTTCAAAATATATCTCCTCGGTACCGTCAAAATAGCCAAATACACATTTTGCTTTTGCACCTCTATCTTTTCCTTCCAGAAGCTTGCAGATAGATTCGTAGGACATATCCTGTAAAAACCATTTAATAAAAGTTCCAGGCAATCTACCTAAAGCACTAAATTCAAGAGAGACATCTTCCACAAGTACAGGTCGTCTGACTTGTTTGTAAGCTTGATGTAGCTTATGTTTTACAATTTCTTTCAAATCAAGTGACTGAATCTCATCAAGTTCTACTTTGACATGATCAATCGGGTGACCGATTAATTGAGAGAAATAATCTGCCTTATTTTGATTCCCTGTTATGAATACTACGTCTTTCATATATGTGAGTATAACCTATTGGCTGGTGTCTTTGAACTAGAACCGTTGTCGGTCAAGTCCTGTAGGAAAATTTTAGCATCTTTTTTAAACCAAAATCGACGTAACTTGAGATCCTTAAAAGTGACAAAAGTGAAAGTTTTACTATATTTTTTTGAGAGCAAAAATACCTTAAATTACGCAAATTGCAATAAGTATGTCATTTGTAATTACCTTTAACCCACTTTTTTAATTCGTCATATCCAGCTACAAAATTTTTCATTACCTCCCGTTGTTCATCAAGAGATTCTTTAAAAGTAAGGGTTGATAATTCTTTTCTGAAAGAAATTGATTTGCCTGTAACCACAATATCTGTGGTTGAATCAAGTAATTTAGAATATGTTTCGATAATTTTGTCATGATCATTGGCTCTTCCACTTAATTCAAAATCAATACAACCTTTTTCCATTTTGTGAATTAGTTTTGTATTTTTAGGAAGCCATTCTGGGTGAAAGTACACGAAAGAGGACAAAGTTGGTTTTGCTTTCGGCTCCGTCATATTAAGTTCTGGAAGATTAACTTGTATGTAGGCGTAATATTCTTTCCAAAAATTGGTTACTGTATTATCTCTTACAACTTGATATCCTCGTCTTTCTTGCTGTATGGCTAAGCGTAATATTTCTTGTTTATACCAAGACCGACCATCCAACTTATTTTTAAACCAACCAATGAGTTGCTCATACGATACTGAATATTCAAATTTACTTTTTTGATCGATATAATTTTGTGGAGCGACTAGTATGACAAAGGATTCTGTATCATCAGTTTTTAAGAGTTTTCCCCGCTTTTGATATCTCTCATACTGTGCATCTTGAAACACTGCGTCGATTTTGTTTTCAAGCAAGATGTAGATTTTTTTGTTTTCAAATTTGACACATTCAATCTGAATATCTGTCTCACCTAGACCAGCAACAGAGATACTTCGATGAGCAGTATTAAATTTATATGTATTTTTTCCTAAAAGATCTAGAAATATTTTCTCGAAGTCAGTTTGTGCATAGAGTTCTTCTAGAATGAGAAGATCAACATCACGTTCGCGAACTGATTCAACTATAGGAAACGAACTTGCTTTTCTTTGTATAATATTCTTCATATCTTTCATTTGAACTATTTTAACACACCAGGCTAAATTATCGGAGATTAAAATACAATTATGAAAAAGAACTTTAAACAAATCAACTCGTACTACCTCAACCTTGCAGCGTGTCCTCTATTCGAACTAGTTTAATAATATGTCTCTAAATATACACTTTGATTTTAAAATTGTCTAAAACTTTGGTTCGAGTCTCGGATGGATCAAGATTTTAATACATTTCACTAAAAAATAATTCCATACAAAATTAGATACTTCTGAATATATTACTACTGAATTCTACTATCGAATACCCGTATCGCAGGAAATTTGCACTTCTATGTAACCACTTGATTCAACAGTTGCAGAGACATTCGAACATCGCGGAAGTGATTTATTACCTCCAGCACTGACAATGTAGTCTCCCGGTGGAAGTGAAAGTTTAAATGTACCATCTGAGGCACTTTCGGCGGTCGCAAAAACTTTTGTAGGAGAACTCGAATGAGAAACGGAAACTGATGTTTGGTATGGCTTGTCAGTGCACTGTGGATCTGGTGGATTTCGCATCACAGGACATGATGGACCAAGCATCACCGTACCGCGTATTCCCGATTTGAATGGCAGGATGCCACCGCCTCCAGCGCCAGCAGCTTTATCAGCCACGCATGTCCCACCAGTGTCAGGTCTTGAACCAGTAAGTTGGCAATAAAATCCTGTAGAGCATACGGGTGCATTTTGAATAAAACCTCCGCAATGATCTCCTGCACCAACGACAGGGGCACCATCTGTGGTAGGTGTAGGGTGTGTATCTGTATATTGAGACTGGCCATAAGTATTAGCTGGTACAGATTCGGTACTTGTAGCAACACCAGTCGATGAGAGCTGTTGTGTATTTGTGTAAGCATATACCCCATAGCCAATTATTAATATTATAATTATGCTACTTAATAATATTAATGTTTTATTTTGATGGTTCTTCATATATTTATTTTAAGTTAAGCATTAAAAATCCCTGCCATATCATAGCCGTTTTATGCTATTAATTATTACCCAAGCAATACCACTTCATACTTAAGTATCACTCCCCCATTTTCAAGTGATCTAGTTTCAAGCAATTTTAGATTGCGCTGTTCATTTATATCGGTAAATAAATGTCGACCTTTTCCTAAAATAGTCGGAGCTATGCATAAACGAATTTCATCAAAAAGTCCAGCATTCAGGAGTGATTCGGATAATGTGCCGCTACCGAAAACGAACATGGGTCCACCGTCCTCCTGTTTAAGACGTCTTATATCACTGACCGCATCTCGAACAATAATTGTATTATTCCATATAGCATTCTTTAAGGTTTTCGAACAGACAATTTTAGTTATGTTGTTCATAAGCGGAGCCACTTTAGGTTCGGTTGCATCTGCATTTGCCCAATACTCCTCCATTCCTTTATAGGTATTTTTACCGAAAACGAGAGCACTCGCTTCCTCTAACTGTACAATACTAAAGGCCTCCAATTCTGGACCCCATACGAGTTGGTGAAAAGATAAATCCCAAGGTCTTTCTCCTTCAAAACAACTATCAACAGTCACAACATTCCCATAATAAGTTTTCTCATGTTTTTATTCTATCATTTTAGGCATCTTTGCACTTAGGACTCGAACTGAAATAACGGCTTCAAATATTGCTTTTCCTATTTTAGCGAAAATGCCAAAAGTTCGAGTCGATGAATCGTCTTGAAATATGTTTCAAAATATAGCTATTTTACCCCTCTCGGTCGGGCTCACATGATTGCTGGGGGACAGGGACTCGAACCCCGATACTTTGCGCCAAAGGCAAATGTCCTACCATTAGACGATCCCCCAATGTGGAACTACTTTATCAATTAAAAGGCTATTTCGCAATAATGGAGATCTTTTGATACTATTGACCCTATGAATGAAATCCCAGAATTTGGCATAAAAAGAGACAATGAAGAGCGCCGTGACGGTGGTTGTGGCATTGTGTTTGATCCAGAAACTAAAAAATTCGCTGTGGGAAAACTAAATGACAAAGACACCCTCAGATTCTTTTCAGGTGGAGTTGATGCTAATGAAGACTTACACCAAGGAATTTTAAGAGAAGTCACAGAAGAAAGCGGACTATGCGATTTTGAAAAAGTTGAACAGGTTGCCCAAGTCATGACTCACTATTATAATTCCCTACGAAACGTAAACCGCGTTGCAATGGCAACTTGCCTATTGATAATTTTGAAAAGTAAAAAAATTGATGGTCTGAAATTGGAAGAGCATGAAAAATTTTCTATGGTTTGGGCAACAGCGGAGGAGATTATTGAAAATTTAAATAAATATAATGGAAATAAAGACAACGATCATTGGTTGTATTTTATGGACAAAGCGCTGGCGAGGTTGAAAGAGCAAGGGTATTAAATGCGATATTAAAATCTATTCACTCGTTTCCAAAATCGCAAGTTCAAGTGGCAGACTCTGAATGCTCGATGAATCAATTCTTGCTCTCGCGTTTAACAATGACGCTAATACTTTCCTCATATGAATCGGTAAAATTATGTTGTTTCCTACACCTGAATCTGTCCCCTTTCTAATATTTCCAATAATCACATTCCTCACCTCCATTAATGCTAGGTCTGTAAAAATCACCAAATTTGCGTGATTGGCACCCGCCTTTTCAAGCGCATCTAAAGCCTCAACGGCCTTTTTATGAAGTAACCCATCTACAAAGCCCTGCACTAAAACATGTCTTGGTGAGCCCGTAATTTTTTCGACTGCCTCTCTAGTAATTTCAGTATTTTTTCCTTCCCCATCAATAGTCGCCACTTTTTGTAAAATTCCTAAAGTGTCACGGAATGATCCATCACCTAAAATTGCAATCAGTCCTATTGCCTCTTTTTCAATTTTAATTTTCTCGGCTTTTGCAACATGCTGAATACTTTCTGTTAAAACCTCGACTGAAGGAGTCTTGAATGCAAAATGCTGACAGCGTGAAATAATTGTCTCTGGAACCTTGTTAGTTTCAGTTGTCGCGAGGATGAAAATGACATGACGAGGTGGCTCTTCCAATGTTTTTAAAAAAGCATTAAAAGCAGATTTCGAAAGCATGTGCACTTCATCCAAAATGTAGACTTTATATTTTGAATTAAAAGGTAAAGTGTTCGCTGCCTCGGAAAGTTCGCGCATATTGTCGACACCAGTGTTCGAGGCGGCGTCCATTTCATAAATATCATTATCACTGGTTCCCAATGCCCTTGCAAAAATTCGTGCAATCGATGTCTTTCCCACCCCTCTTGTACCACTAAATAAATAGGCATGAGCCGGTTCCCCAGAGAGAACTGATTGCTTTAGAACTGAAACAATGTGATCTTGCCCTAATACATCATCAAAAGTATGTGGTCGGTATTTACGGTAAAGTGTCGTGTGTTCAGGTTTTATTTCAGTCATATTGTAGAGATTATATCATAAGCGAAAAAGTAAAAAGCCAGAGAGACTCGACGGAAGACCGTAAGGTCTGAGTCGGAAGAAAGTTTTTTAAAAGGTTTTTCCTTTAAAAAACTATTCTGTTCTCTGTGGCTTTTTAACTTTGGAGCTTACGTTAAAAGAAAACGCCGCCACCCTCGGGGGTGACGGCTGTTTCTGAATCCGGATTTACCGCCTACCATTCGTTTTGAGCCAGTCTTTTGTCACCTGAGCACATTAAATACAGAAGTGCACAGCCGGCCAGAAATACAATTGGTAACAGTGCCATGCCGGCGCAGAAAATAATCGTAAAAAGTATTTCAGGGTTCATGAATTCGAAGTGGGCGCTCATTGTCCCCCGTTCATTGGAAATATTCATGACCAATAAGGTTTTCTTCGCAACAAGAAATACTATGGCAATGGTCAGCACCCATCCACCCGTCAAGGTCACCTTTGTGAGCGTTGCGATCGAGCATGCAAAGAAAAATTTTGAAGCAATGGCAAACGCAATCCATTCAAAAGCAAAAAATACAGCGAGACCCCACAAGATGCACGAGATGAGGTTAAGGGCGATGATTTCACCGAGGCTTTTTTCGCGGAGAGGAGGAACGTTCATTTGTTTGTTACAGGCTTAACCCTGATTGGCCAGATGGGTTTAGTTGCGCAGGCGTGCGCTAAAAGCAATCTCTCCTGAGGATTCAGTTTAAGAAGGACTTTCTGGAGAAAACATTACCACACGTATTTAAAAGTGTAAAATTCATAACAGAAATGCCAACAACTTCATTAGAACTGTGTGAAAAATATTAAAAATGGAAACGCCGCCTCCCCAAAAACGGGTCGGCGGCGTTTGTCTCTGATCGAAATAGTTCAGCTCGGGTGGACCAACCTAAGTCCCTGCACCCGTTGCTTCCTCTTTTTCCTCACAGCTCTACCTTGGACGCACAGCCGGATAAAGGCAAGCAATTTGAGCGGGACCATGACTGGAAAGAAGACACCAAACCACAAAACCTTTTCCGGAAATTTAGCAGACCGGAGATACTCGACATATTCGTCAATTCGAACTGGATCCCTTCGACGCATTGCCCTGTATTCGAATAAGACGATGAGAAGAAAAATGATCCAATACATCAACGCAAGCAAATATGCGAGCTCTACGAGGGCCTTTTGATATTCCTTGTTTCCAAAAAAGGCTTTCCAGCAGATGATGGCGACCGCCCACGCGACAGATAGGATAACGCCGACGCAAACTTTACCAACCGACCGGCACACCTGGAGCATCGCTCCGCGAAACTGGACTTTGTCATATTGTTGATATGGAGGGTTCATGGCAGTATTTTACGGGCTGTTTCCCCGATTGGTCATTGGGTGAAAGCGCAGACGGACGCTGAGGTTGCTCTTAACAAGCCTGATTTCGATTCAGATTGCAAAGAGCGGTTTTCAAATATAGTAAAACAAAAATACATCAAAGTCTACCCTGTCTAAAACTCTGTACCTTATGATCATAAAATTTAAAAATATGTAAATATTTTTGATATAATAAAAATATGAAATGGTTACTTCCCCTTTCGATTTTAATTATTTTTGAACTAATTGCAGATATATATGCAAAAAATTGGTCATTAAAAGGTGGCTGGTTTTTTGCAACAGCTTCATTAGTTTCATATTGTCTTGGAAATACTTTTTGGTTATTTGCTTTAAAGAATGGATCAGGTCTAGCAAAAGGCGCAGTTATTTTTTCAATAATATCAGCAGTCCTTGCAATAATTATCGGTTTATTTTTTTACAAAGAAGAACTTACGAAACTTCAGCTTATTGGGGTCAGCCTTGGTCTAATCTCACTTGTTTTAATTTTCTGGGAATAGTTTTAATGCGAAAAACAAAAGGTAGAGGTAGATCTGACGGAGTAAACCGTAAGTTTTATGAGTCAAAGGAAAAATCCTTCATTTTGAATTTTTCAAATGAAGGATTTATTCCGTTCTACCGAGGCCTTTTCGTTTTGAGTAATTCAGTCTTTTCGTTCGTAGCCTAATTATTAGAAGTAATCACAAACCCACCACCATTGGAATTATTATTACCGTAATTTCCATTATAATTCGTATTATAGTTTTGGTTATAATTCTGATTATAATTATTGGAATTATTATTTGAACCGTAACCGCCATTACTATAAGTATAATTATTATTGTAATTAGTGTTTCCAGTATTATTTACCGCACTGTTTCCCGCTGGATATGACTGAACATTGTATGTATAGCTCGGTACCTGATAAGTATTACTGTAATTGGTTACCGCACCCTGACCGGCAGGATATGCTTGTTGTTGATATGTATATTTAGGTAAGTTTGAATTTGCATATGTATAAGTCGCATAATTCTGGGGGACGTTTCCTGCAGGGTACGATCCAACGGATGATGTAAATTCTGGTGTATTTGAATGCGTATAATTTGTATAATTCTGAGGCACGTTACCAGCAGCATATGAACTTAATGATGAAGTATACGATGGAACAGATGACGAAGAATAAACGTAATTCGAATAATTCTGTGGAACATTTCCTGCTGCGTAAGAACTTAAAGAAGAAGTGTATGTTGGAATACTTGTCGATGAATAAGTATAGTTTGAATAATTCTGTGGAACATTTCCCGCTGGATAGGTCGAAAGAGAATAATTAAAACCTGGGACAGTATAAGTGTTCGAATAATTCCCATAATTATTTGGAACATTTCCAGCTGGATAAGTTGATAGTCCGTATGTAAAAGATGGAACTGTATAACTGTAACTTGAATCACAACCACATCCATAATCATTTGAATAATATGTTGGGTTTGAATAGCTGTAACCACCAGAATAATTATCACAACCTCCACAAGAACAATCACATCCGCCCGTATCGCCAGAATAATATGTGTCACCTCCAGAATAGTAGTCACCACCGCAATCACTATAATAATCACACGCAGACACAGAGGTTGGTCTGAGAGCCCCTACAATAGCAATAACTGCAAAAGTGGCCATAATTGCTATTAAAATGAGATTTTTTCTTTGCATAATTGTTCCCTCTTATTACCACAAAATACCAAATTTTGCAAGGACTTCCGTCCTTAATCCTTTAATTGAAAATGAAAAAACGCGCTCACCTATTTGGTGTGCGCGTCGTCTTTGTAAAGTGAGAGGATTGGAACCTCGTTCACTTCGACAGTCATTGGTTTTAGTTGGCGATAGGCCGAGGGCTAATTCCCCTCTTCCTCGGTCTCATCGAGACTGAATTCCTTCGCGACCTTCGTGACAATGTTCTTCACCTTGCGCAGAAGCATTGCTGCCTGCCAGATGAAGATCACGAGGACCAGGAGAAGTACGAAATGGACCATTCCAAGAAACGTCTCCGTCCATTCCGAAAGTTCGTTCCGGGGTGAGGGTGAAATGTAGCTGTAGCTGTAGCTCGGGGTGCTGTAGCCGTAGCTGTCGTTTCGCGATTCACCTTCCCTGGTTTCCGGATAGTTCGGTGTGGGCTCGGCCGCCTGGGTTGTGTTTGCCAGGCGGAGAGTCAAGGAATCCCCTCCGTAGGTCGCCGAGGCGGTTCCGCCGAAAGATGACAAGGGCGAGTGCGATGATGATGGCTGCGATGGTGTTTTTCATGCTGTTGGTATTGGCTGGTGGTTTTGGTGTTTGATTGCGGTTGCGGTAATCCATTATCTATTGATCCGAGCTGGCTGTTGCCAATCGGTAGATTCTGAATCACCTGCCACAATCAAACATATTCTTCCATGCCAAACCGACACATCTATAACCAAAGTTTTTGCTAGAGGTTTTGAAGGATCTAAATACCTGTATATAATATCACACACTATCCCTATTTGTCAATAGATACTAAATAACACTTCTTATCTCGTTAATTACCAAATTTACCGAATTCTTTATAGTCCCTCTTTTAGATGTTTCAATAGACAAGTTGGGCCGAATAGGCACATCATAAACATCATCAATTCCGGTTAAACCCTTCATTAACCCAAGTGATTGTTTTTTGTAATATCCTTTTACATCTCTCTTCTCTAAAACTTTTTTAGGAGCATG
>JAYUFM010000109.1:0-4227 GCA_043738715.1 bacterium
CAGGAAATTCCATATTACAATATCCGACACCTATTGAAACCTGGTCTAACAGGATGGGCACAAGTCAGTCAAGCGTTACCACCGCAATCCTTGGAAGAAACAAAGCTTAAACTGGCTTACGACATTTACTATGTTAAGAACAAATCTTTATTTATGGACTTTATAATCGTTTTGAAAACATTTAGATCATTATTTTTACGTTTAAAGCAATAATCTAGAGATTTTGTTATAATGTGTAAAAAATAGGGAAATATAAAGCAAAAGAAAATATAAAACAAACATGAAATTATTTATCACGGGAGGAGCAGGATATGTTGGGGCAATGTTAGCAGATCAATTCAGTGCAAGACCAGATGTCGAAAAAATTCTATTAGTAGACAAGGAGGCAGAACCACAGCTGTTAAAAAACAATCCAAATCATTCAAAAATTGAATTTATCCAGACAAACCTCAGTGATTCTGACTGGCAAGATAAAGTAAGAGCATTTTCACCTGATGTAGTGATTCACACTGCTTGGCAAATCCGAGAGATGTTTGGCAAAAAAGATTTACAATGGAAATGGAACGTAACAGGATCTGATAATGTGTTTGATGTTGCTTTTGAACTTCCTTCAGTTAAAAAACTAGTCTATTTTTCTACCGTTTCAAGTTATGGTGCCTTTTCTGATAATCAACTTGATCACTTTATCAAAGAAGATGAACCATTTCGTGAAGAAACTTATTTATACGGTGTAGAAAAGAAAGCTGTTGAATCTAATTTAAAGAAAAAATTTGAACTTGCGAAAGCTGACGCTAAAAATAATAGTAAACACATACCTCAAATTTTTATCGTTCGACCTGCTGCAATAACAGGAACACGTGGACGCTACATGCGCGTTCGATTCGGTCTCCAGGCAGCATTATCTGGTCAATTAAAGGGTAATTTCATATACCGAATGGTTTCATTAATGGTTTCCTTTGTACCAGCAACAAAAAAGTGGTGTCGACAATTTATTCATGAAGATGATGTCTGTAATATTGTAGAATTGTTTACATTCACAGATTTGAAAGGAGAATACGAAGTCTTCAACATCTGTCCACCCGGTCCAATTGTAACTGCAACAGATATGGCAAAAGCTGTTGGTAAAAAACCAATATTTCTTCCGCCGTGGCTTATACGAATTGTTTTCTTCTTTATGTGGAATGTGTTTCGAGGAAAAATCCCTACATCAAAGGGTGGTTGGAAATTCTATTCTTACCCAATTGCAGTTGATGGTTCTAAACTAACAAAACAGTACGGGTATCAGTATAAATACAATTCATTGGATGCTTTTACTAAAAAAGAAGGTAGGTATTCAAAATACACAGAATCTGAGACAAAGTTATAAAAATAATTTTCTAAACATATTATAAAAAAAACGGAGCCCGGTCAGCGTGTGCTGAGCCGGGCTCGTGATTTGATTCTGTGACTGAGATGTTCGGAGACGTTTAGTTGGTTGGACCAACTGGGGGTGAGCCTTGAAGGGTCAAGCCTTGACCGTGAACAACGGCGGCAGCGAGTTCAAAACGTTGACCGCAGGAGAAAGTTCCCCAGACATTAAGGGTTCCGCATTCTCTTGCGATGAGGCGAACCATAACTTGCAGGTTCCTTACCGGGCAGTGTGCAAATGTGGTTGTACCGAGAGGGAAACTATCTGGGAGTGAGGCTATTGCTAACATTTTATCATTATTTGTGGGTTGGTTTTTTCCTTCGTGTCATTCTGAATACCCACTGTGGGCAACAGAAAATCCATCGCAGGGTTTAAAAAATAATTAAATTACTTTCTAAACTTTGCGATGGATAACCAGTTAATGAACTTATCCTATTAAAGATCATAATACTTTTTATCAAAAAAGTCAATATTCACAGTCTTTCTGCTATGTTTTGTTTATGTTAATATCACACATAATGAAATCAACCGAAATTCGTAAACGATTTATAGATTTTTTCAAGGAACAGGGGCACGCAGAAATCCCTTCTGCCTCACTTGTTCCTGAAAATGATCCTTCTGTTTTATTTAATACCGCTGGAATGCAACCATTAGTCCCGTATTTGCTGGGTGAAAAACATCCTTTAGGTACACGATTAGTAGATTTTCAAAAATGTGTACGCACTAGTGATATTGATGACATCGGTGATAATACCCATGCTACTTTTTTTGAGATGATGGGAAATTGGTCATTAGGTGACTATTTTAAAAAAGAAGCAATTGAATGGAGTTACAATCTGCTGACGGATAAAGAAAAAGGTTTTGGACTTGATCCACAGCGTCTTTATGTAACATGTTTTGAAGGTGATGAAAATGCTCCAAAAGACGAAGAAAGCGCTAATATTTGGAAATCTATTTTTGAAAAAAATGGTGTAACTGGGAATCGAATCTATTTTCTATCTGCCAAAAGCAATTGGTGGAGCCCAGGGGATAATGGTCCATGTGGTCCTGATACTGAAATGTTTTACGATGTCACAGGTAAATTAGATCAAGGTCTTTCACATGAAGAATATTTGAAAGCTGACGAAGAACAGAAAGTTGTTGAAATCTGGAATGATGTTTTCATGGAATATGAAAAGAAAGACGGCAAAGTAGTTGGAAAATTAGTTAACAAAAACGTAGATACTGGTTCCGGTTTTGAACGTGTAACCATGGTCTTGCAAAACAAAGACAATATTTTCGATACTGATATTTTTTCTCCTGTAATTCAAAAGATCGAAGAATTTGTTGATGAAAAATCCCTAAATAGTTCTGATATTACCGCATCTGATATTAAAAAATATAAACGCATTATCGCAGATCACATTAGAACATCTGTAATGTTGGTTGCAGACGGAGTAAACCCATCAAATTCTGATCAAGGTTACATTTTGAGGCGTTTGATTCGTAGAGCAGTTCGCTGTGCAGATAGATTAGGACTGAAAAAGGGTTCATTGTTTTGGATTGCAGATACTGTTATAGACCAATACAAGGATGTTTATCAAAATATTCAACAACAAAGAGAAACAATAAAGGTTTCAATTGATAAAGAAGAACAGAAATTTAGGAATACTCTGAATGATGGTTTAAAGCTACTTGATAAAATTTTGAATAAAAGCACTGACAGTGAAGTTACTGGGGAAATACTATTTAAAATGTACACCACTTATGGATTTCCCTTAGAAAATTCATTTGATGAAATTAATCATATGAGAAAGGCTAAGGGACTTGAATTTCTAGACCCAAAAGCTCGCACTAAATTGGTAGATGAATTTAATGATTTTATACACAAACATCAGGATGTTTCTAAAGTGGGTTCAGAACAAAAATTCAAAGGGGGATTAGGTGGTCATGGTGAAATTGAAACTAGATATCACACTGCAACGCATTTATTACACCAAGCTTTGCGCCAAGTACTGGGTGATCTCGTATCACAAAAAGGCAGTAACATTACAGCTGAAAGAATGCGTTTTGATTTTACCAACCCAGCAAAAATGACAGATGATGAAAAATCACAGGTAGAAAAAATAGTAAATGATAAAATCCAAGCCAGTCTTCCAGTAAACGTTGTTGAATTGAGTCGAGAAGATGCAGAAAAAACTGGTGCCTTACACTTTTTTGGAGACAAATATGGTGACAAAGTAACTGTCTACTACATTGGTGACTCAATTGATGCAGCTTTTTCAAAAGAATTCTGCGGAGGTCCTCACGTAAAAAATACAAATGAACTGGGAAAATTTAAAATTGCAAAAGAAGAAGCTGTTGCTTCTGGTATCCGTCGAATAAAAGCAGTGCTTGAATAAAAATTCTCTGTTATAATAGAGAACATGAGAATTCCAGTGAACCTCACATTTTTTATTGATGACTGTCATGTCTCTGCAATTGTTGTACCGAGAAATGGTACGAATCAAGTTTCCATTATGACATCCGACAAAAAAAGCCCCCGTGATGCTGGCGATCGTGATTCGATTACAAAAACACTAATGAAAGAACTCTGCAAAGATGTTCGCGATTGGACACAAAAGAAAGAGTTCGAAAATTACACTATTGATGATTGCAAAATTGTTCTTTCTCCTGCTTGGTATCTATCTAGAACTTCAACTATTACCAAATCTAGCCTTAAACCTACGGTTTTTACACTGGATATGATTCTAGAGGCAGCTGCTGACAATCTACCAAAAGAACCAGCAATATTTGGGTCAAAGAGTGACTTGCTTCTAATAGAACAAGAGGTATCTCAT
>JAYUFM010000110.1:0-4167 GCA_043738715.1 bacterium
GGTATAATATAGCTAGCTTAATTCTTAGCAATTATTTCATTTAATGCATTTTATTTAATGATAAAGATTAATTTTAATCAAATTCTATCTTCGACTAAAAAAACTGTAATTAATGCAGGGTTTACACTTATCGAGCTTATGGTGGTTATTGCGATCTTTACCTTGATTACTACTATCGCATTGTTTGATCAGGGTAAAATGAATAGTAATGTTCTTTTGACAAATTTAGCATACGATATTGCCCTTAGTGTACGTCAAGCACAATCTTACGGTATTGGTGTTAAATATTCTGATCCGGTTCCAAGTGGGATTGACGGAGGTTACGGGATTTATGTTACTAAGTCTAAACCTGATACTTTAATTATTTTTCATGATGTTGATGGTTCCGGTGGTTACGATCCAACATATGATGGTCTACCTGAAAAGGAATATGTCTTTTCGAATCAAAGAGGTAACAGTATTAAATTTTTATGTGCTCAACAAAGTACCTCATCGGGTACCTGCAAGGCTGACACTTTAGTGAATTCAATTAGTGCAGTGTATGTGCGTCCAAACCCGGAACCGATTTTTAAGTCTGATGCTGGTACTTTCGGTGGACCAGCGTATATCGTTATAAAATCTTCTGATAATGCACTTTGTAGGGCTATTGTTATTGAGCCTAGTGGACAAATCAGAGTTGAGGGTTCAGAATCTTATGGGTGTAAAAACACTTAATTATATGAAATATTTTTTTAGTCAAAAAAATAAAAAGATGAAGGGGTTCACATTAATTGAGGTGATTATTGCTGTGGGTCTTTTCTCGGTCGTTATGACCATTGCCCTTTCTGTGATCCTTTCTGTTGTGGCTAATAATAAAAAAACCCATGCAGTTAATTCGGTTGTAAACAATTTGAATTTTGCTATTGATAGCATGGTTCGTGACATAAAAACAGGTAAAGGGTACAGGTGTGATAAAAACCTAACAGGTTCACCTGCTGATGCTACTTGTGGGACATCACTAGCAGACCATAATGTTATTACCCTGGTTTCCACTATATCAGGTAGAGAGGGAGGTAATACCGTTATGTATGAATTTGTACCTGAGAGTGGAAGTGGTACAAGTTTTGAACCAGGAAGGATAGATAAAACAGTGTGCGATGACCAGTATGGAACGAGGTGTGACACAGGAACAATTACTTCACCTGAAATTACAATTAAGGATATGGTTTTTAATGTCAGCCCAGGGGTTTCGTTAACCATTCCCCATACTCAACCAAGTGTGTTTTTGCTTATTCACGGCACAAGTGCTGTTGACCCTACATCTGCTTCTGATTTTACGATTCAAACTTTAATTTCACAGAGAATTTTAAATATATGATGATATCTAAATTACTAAAAAAGAAATTTAAAAACAATAATATTATTTATCCAAATAGTAAGGGTTTTACAATTTTAGAGACTCTGATTGCTATCAGTATTATTTTGTTGGCGATTACAGGGCCTGTGGATATTATTGCTCAGGCTTTGAAAGCATCGTATTTTTCAAGAGATGAGATCACAGCTTTTTATTTAGCACAGGAAGTGATTGAATATACAAGAAATCAAAGAGACAATAATGCACTTGATCCTACCACTGTATCAATAGATTGGTTGAAAAATGTTGGTGGTTTGGGATGTATAAACCTTGCGACTACTTTGGAGAAAGATAAAACCAAGTGTGATCTAGAACAAACTTCCGCTGGGGTATATCAATGGGTTACCTGTGGTTACGACTGTAGGACGAGTCACCCTATGTATAAATTTTCAAATTCTGGGGTTTACGGAGCGCCAGTTGCAGGTTTAGGTGCTGTTCCTACTAATTTTACAAGAGAGGTCTATTTTACATATGTGCCATTGGGAACAATTCCAGAAACTGATGCATCAGGAGCCACAAACAACAGAGAGATTATGATGACAGTTAGAATATACTGGGATAACTCGTTTGGTAAGGGAAATACTTTTTCCATAAACGAGAGATTTTTTAACTGGAAAATAACCGATTAATATTCTATGAAAGAAAACTTTAAAAAAATAAATAGAGAAATGACGAATAAAGAAAAGAGGGGTTTTACGCTGTTTATTTCCCTAATCGTATCTGGATTAATTCTTGCCATTGGTTTTTCAATTGGAAATATTATTCTAAAAGAATTGTCACTTGGTTCATCTGGAAAAAATTCTCAGATTGCTTTTTATGCAGCAGATAGTGCTGCGGAATGTGCACTTTATTGGGACAGAAAAAACGCTGACGGGACACCTCTCGACATAAGTCCATTTGCGACCGATACTCCGATGATAACGCTTACGGATGTTCAAAATACTATTAGATGTGGGACAGGGCTCGGAGGAGCGTACGGATCTGTTCTGGTTGCAGATAGAAAGTTTAATTATGACAGTGATCCAACTCACGAGTCTAATATTGTTATGGCTAATGCAAGATATGCAACGACTACCTTCTATGCCGAGTTTAGAGATGTTGATAGTGTGAATACTGTTTCTTGTGCCAAAATATTAATTATTAAAAATGATAGTTCAACTGTTATTGAAGCAAGAGGGTATAACACACCTTACTCGAGCGCAAAACAAGCCTGCAATACATCAGACCCAAAAACCATTGAAAGAGGCTTGAGAGTTTTCTACTAATAGTGTTACTTATAGGAATATAAATATGTTTTTTCAGAGTATGATTTTGTGGTAAAGTGT
This sequence comes from bacterium, assembly GCA_043738715.1. Taxonomy (GTDB): domain Bacteria; phylum Patescibacteriota; class Minisyncoccia; order Phycocordibacterales; family CAIZLB01; genus JBAXAB01. Next base: position 2,719 of record JAYUFM010000110.1, read on the forward strand.
TTGATATGAGTAAGGACAAACCATCTAAAAACACTAAAAAACCACTACTTAATGAGGTTTTAGAGCGGGTTAAAAAATTACGTCAATCAATCGAAAAACATCGTTATAACTACCATGTTCTAGATAAAGAAGAAATTTCAGCAGAAGCCCTGGATTCATTAAAAAGGGAACTGGTGGAATTAGAAAAACAGTACCCAGAATTATATGATGTTAATTCGCCATCTCAGCGAGTAGCCGGCGAGCCACTAAAGGTTTTTAACAAAGTTCCACACAAAGTACAGCAGTGGTCATTTGGCGATGCTTTTACAGAAGATGACATGGTTGATTTTGATTCTCGTGTTAAAAGATTTTTAAAACAAGATGAAATAGATACCGACCCACAATATGTTGCTGAATTAAAAATTGATGGACTTAAAATTGTTTTAGAATATAAGAAAGGGGAACTATTTAAAGTGGCAACAAGAGGCGATGGAAAAATCGGTGAAGATGTAACAATGAATGTGCGCACAATTGAATCCGTGCCATTAAAACTAAATTACCCAGTGGATATCATAGTTGAAGGCGAAGTTTGGCTTTCTAAGAAATTGTTTGAAAATTTAAATAAAGAACAAGAAAAGGCCGGCAAACCCTTGTACGCCAACCCACGCAACGTAGCGGCAGGATCAATCAGGCAATTAGATCCCAAGATTACTGCCTCAAGAAAATTGGATACATATATATATGACGTAGCTATGTTTAATGATGGTCAAGAATTATCGTTACCAAAAACTCAATATGAGGAATTAGCGCTTTTGAAAAAACTTGGTTTCAAAACTAACCCGCATGCAAAATTGTGTAAAAATATTCATGAGGTTTTAGAATTTTGGAAAAAATGGAAAAATGATTCTAAAAAACAAGACTATTGGATTGATGGTGTTGTGACGAAGGTTAATGATGTTCATATGCAAAAAGTATTAGGTTACACTGGGAAATCACCACGTTTTGGTATCGCATATAAATTTCCAGCGGAACAGGTTACTACTGTGGTTGAAGACATTAAATTACAAATTGGAAGGACAGGAGTTTTGACACCAGTGGCACACTTAAGACCTGTTTCTGTTGCTGGTTCAACTGTGTCTCGTGCCACCCTTCATAATGAGGACGAAATTCAACGACTGGATGTTCGTGTTGGTGATACTGTTATTTTACAAAAAGCAGGGGACGTTATACCGGACATTGTTTCAGTCTTAAAAGAATTGCGCACTGGAAAAGAAAAACCATATATTTTTCCAAGTCATGTTTCTGAATGTGGAGGCGATGGCAGTATAGAGAGAATTCCAGGACAGGCAGCATGGAGATGTGTTTTCAAAGATTCGGATACTCAACAAAAACGTCGTCTGTATCATTTTGTTTCAAAGAAATGTTTCAACATGGATGGTGTTGGTCCACGACAAATAGATTTATTTATGG
>JAYUFM010000111.1:0-4025 GCA_043738715.1 bacterium
AAATTAATGGAAAGGTAAATGCTCGTCCTGAACGCGCCATTCAAAAAGATAAATTTAATGGGGATATTGAACTGGAAATTTTATCTATGTCTGTGTTAAACGAAGCAGAGACTCCACCTTTTGATATACATGCCGATACTCGTGAGATTAATGAAGAAGTCCGTTTGAAATACAGATATGTTGATTTGCGAGGAGAAAGACTTCAAAAAAATATTCGTAATCGTGCCAAGGTTTTAAATTACATTCGAAACTTTTTATCTGGACTTGATTTCACTGAAATTGAAACTCCACTATTAACCAAGTCCACTCCTGAAGGCGCACGTGATTTTATTGTTCCATCACGTCTTGAATTAGGCAGTTTTTATGCTTTGCCACAATCTCCTCAACAGTATAAGCAATTATTAATGTCTAGTGGCATGGAAAGATATTTCCAAATTGCAAAATGTATGCGTGATGAAGATACGAGAGGTGATAGACAGCCAGAATTTACGCAATTAGATATGGAATTAAGTTTTGCAGATGAAGATGAAATTATGCAAATCACTGAACAATTATTGATTGAAATTGTTGGGAAATTATATCCGCACAAGAAAATTCAAGAAGTTCCATTTCCACGAATTCCATATGCAAAAGCAATGGCAGAATACAAAATTGATAGACCAGATTTACGTGCTGATAAAAATGACTTGAACCTATTGGCGTTCTGTTGGGTCATTGATTTTCCTTTCTTTGAAAAAAATGAAAAGAATGCAAATGGAACAAGTAAGAACGGCACAGGTGCAGGAACAAGTAATTGGACTTTTACCCATAATCCATTTTCTGCGGTTAAGCCTGAATTTAATGAAAAATTAATGGCAAGCACTGCTTCAACTGAAGACATGAATACTCTTGTCGCTGCACAATACGACATTGTATTGAATGGATACGAAATTGGCGGAGGAAGTGTTCGAAACCATAAACCTGAATCATTATTAAAAGTTTTTGAAATCATGGGATACGATTCTGAAACTGTTGAAAAAAACTTTGGTCATATGTTACATGCATTTAAAAGCGGAACCCCTCCACATGGGGGAATTGCGTGGGGATTTGATCGTTTAATGATGATTCTTGAAAATGAACCAAACATCCGCGAAGTTATGGCTTTCCCTAAAACAGGTGAAGGTAGGGATTTAATGATGAATGCACCTGGAACAGTTTCTGGAGACCAGTTGCGTGACCTTGGTATTTTGATCAAAAAAACAGAGGAAAAATAAAATGATTGATACTCTCCCAACATTTAAAATTAAAACCGAAGTCTTTGAAGGACCTCTCGATTTATTGTTATCGTTGGTTGAAAAGAGGAAATTATTTATCAGTGATATTTCACTGGCGTCTGTAACAGATGAATATATAAATCATATTTCCCAGTTACCTGAATACTCAATGGACGACCGCACTCAATTTATTTTGATTGCCTCGACATTGCTTTTGATTAAGGCAAAGTCACTATTGCCGAATTTACCACTGACCGAGGATGAAAAGGGCAGTATCGAGGATTTGGAGGCGCGCCTCAAGGAATTGGAAGTGATGCGCCGACAATCATTCGAGGTTAAAAAACTTTTTGGAAAAAACATTTTATTTTTCCAAGAGAATAATCCACAACGAGAGGTGTTCTTTAATCCAGGTGCTGATGTGTCTTTACAAAATATTGGGGATGCAATTGGTAGGGTTTTGAACAGTTTACCAAAGACTGAAATTGCGCTACCTAAAGTAAAAGTCCAAAAGGTCATTAGTCTAGAGGAAATGATGGATAACCTCACTGTTCGAATTAAATCGGCAATTAAAATGTCATTCTCGGATTTCAGTGGAAAAAATCGCGGTGACAAGGTAAATGTGATAGTCAGTTTTCTTGCCCTTCTTGAACTTGTAAAACAGGGGACAGTTGATGCAAGACAGAATGGTCTATTTGATGAAATCGAAATGGAAAGCTATCATATAGGAACTCCAAGTTACATGTAAATCAATATTGAAAATCAAATCGAATCCATTCTTTTTTGGAAGTCTGCACCTGTATCGGTTAAAGAACTTTCACGTATGCTTTCTGTTTCGATCGAAGAGGTAAATGAGTCAATCTCTCTGCTTGAAAAAAATCTAGAAAATCGGGGAATTGTTTTAATGAAAAATGCTGGGGATAGTAAGCCAGAAAATATAGAAGTCTTTTTTGCTACGCATCCTTCTTCATCGGAATTGATCAAAAAAATCACCATCGAAGAAGAGTCTGCTGAATTGGGTAAGGCGTCTCTTGAAACCCTATCAATTATCCTCTATAAAGGTCCAATTCGTCGCAGTGATGTTGATTATATTCGAGGAGTTAATTCCTCATTTATAATTCGAAACCTACTTGTTCGTGGCCTTATCGAGAAAAAAACAGATCCAAAGGATTCTCGCACGTTTTTATATTCAGCGTCATTTGACTTGTTGGCCCACCTCGGCGTTTCAGAAATAAATAAATTACCTGATTTTGAAAAAGTTCAAACTGAACTACAAAATTTCAAAGAGCAAAAACAACTTTCAGCTGAAGCTAGTAAACCAGTAGAAACAAAAACCGAATAAAATATGAGCCCATTAATCTTAGATGTTATAAAAATAATTTTACCAGCAATTTTTACCTTTGTTATTGGTATTTTAATTACACCAATTTTAACAGGATACATGTACAAATATAAAATGTGGAAGAAGGCGTCTCGCAGTCACGAGAACACAGAGGCAATGTCTACTGCATTTATTAAAATTCATAATGAAAAAGGGGAGACCTCAACGCCAAGAGTTGGTGGAATAATTGTTTGGCTATCCGTTGTAATTGTGTGTCTTGTATTTTCTATTGCACCCTATTTTATTTCAGGACAGATTGCTGATAAATTAAATTTTATAAGTCGAAACCAAACTATTTTACCTTTAGCTATTTTAATTTTCGCATCCATAATGGGTCTGGTGGATGATTTTCTGCAAATATATGGGAGGGAATTAAAAATGAGTGATGGTATTTCACGCACCATGAGAACCCTCATGGTGATATTAATTGGTGCAGTTGGTGCCTGGTGGTTTTCTTTCAAGTTGGAAAATTTTTCAATTCACATTCCATTTGATGGCGATCTTAATCTCGGTCTCTGGTTTGTCCCATTTTTTATTTTGGTAGTTTTAGGTACTTTTTCAGGATCAGTCATTGATGGTATTGATGGATTAGCGGCAGGTGTTATGTCATCTGCATTTGTGGCATATTCAGTCATTGCCTTTGGAAATCACCAAATTGACCTTGCAGCATTTTGTGCGGTTGTTGCTGGAGGAATCTTGGCATTTCTTTGGTTTAATATTCCACCCGCTCGATTTTATTTAGGAGAGACAGGAATGATTGGTATCACGGTTACGCTTGCTATTGTTGCCTTCTTAACCAAAGAAGTCCTGGTTCTTCCAATAGTGGCTTTTCCTCTTGTTGCGACTTCTTTGTCATCCAGTATCCAAATGTTTTCTAAAAAATATTTTGGTAAAAAAGTTTTTAAAATTGCACCGCTACATCACCATTTCGAAGCAATGGGTTGGCCATCATATAAAGTCACAATGCGTTACTGGATTATCTCTATTGTTTGTGGTCTTTTGGGTGCAATTATTGCCTTGGTAGGGTAGGACTGTTAGTTCACATATTATTGATTTCTATTTGCAATCAATATTATTTAAAATTTCCCGAAAAATTTGTTATAGTGTATACAAATGAACAAGAAAGCTGATCGTCCTTTTTTAATAATACTGTGCGTACTGGTGATAGTAGGTCTTTTTATTTTCTTGTCAGCATCAAGTGGGTTGTTGGCAAATACCAGCAAAGGTGAAGTCAAATATTATTCAGTAATGTTCAACCAATTGGTACTTGGACTCGGAGCAGGGGTTATAGCTTGTCTTGTAATGTCCGCTATCCACTATACATGGTGGAGAAAAATGTCATTCTGGATTTTCTTGCTCTCATTCATCGCAATGCTTGCAGTGTTTATTCCAGG
>JAYUFM010000112.1:0-4024 GCA_043738715.1 bacterium
CCCCACAGTCACGCATATATACACCTCCAAATATACCGAGCGCGAGCATCTCTTTGGGTGTCAGATCAGGCTTGAATCCCTTGTCAAAGTTTTGCCCCACCTTCTCAGTGAGTGTATACTCATAACCCTGTTGCATGCGGTCGTGGACTATTACTTTAGTATTCTTGGCTCTTGTCATGGGAGTATTATACTACGTACTGAAACTCCTTACCTCTATAAGTTACATTTAACTCACCTTGTTCATCTTCATCTATTTTTACCATCTCTGTTGTCTCTGCACTTTTACCACCAATCTTTTCAAACCCCTCTGGTGTAATTTCTCCATTATTTGCTAAATATGTCACTGTGGCATCAATATTAAAACTATGTCCTACTGCAATTACTTTAACATTTCTATCGCCAGAAAAATTCTTTACAAAACTTTGTAATCTTTTAATTCCGTCTAAATAGTCTTTTGCCATTTTATACGGGTCAGGCATGGTATCCTTAGTATCGGGATTATTAAATAATTGCAACCACTCCCTTGACCAGGCATCATAATTGTCTCCATGCTTTTTCCACAAAGCAAGCCAATCTGGATTTTCTGACATATTTTTATCAAAACCAAAATTATTCATTAATAATGGTAAATTAATTACTACTTTAGCATTTGGTGCTTGTTCAGCTTTTTGCTGTATGAATTGGGCTGTTTTTAAAAATCCACCTACTGTTTCATTATCTTCAGATTTCTTCGAAGATGCGAGCTCTCTTATTGCAAACCTATCAAAACAAACTACATCCGGATTATCTTCGAGCAACCTCATAGCTTCGTCAGCGTATGTATTTAATGTAGATTTAGTTCTTACCTCATAAGAATGTCCTGAGAAGAATATCACGCTACCGGGGGCAGACTCTTCTACTATTTTAACAAATTCTTTTGCTCTCTCTTTTGCCTTTTCTACACCAGCTTCAGATATTCCTTTGTATACCTCGTTATTACCTTTGTCAGAGTGTCTAGTTATAAATGATTCCATATGTTTAGTTGCTATTATTAATTATTTTAGTTTAATAAAATTATCCCATTATCAGCGTCTAGAGTAATTACTTGTCCTGTTTTTATAACACTTGTCGCATTTTTTGTGCCAATTACGCACGGTTTTCTTAACTCGCGCGACATTATTGCTGCATGACATAATACCCCTCCCTCATTTGTTATTATGCCCGCTGAGATTTTCATTGCTGGAACAAAGTCTGGCATTGTCATTGGTGTCACCAATATTTCACCTTCTTGAAGTTCATTCGCTTTTTTCTTATCAAGAATTACCCTCGCTTTAGCTGTTACTTTACCTTTATAAGCAATTTGTCCTTTGAGCTCCTTAATATTATCAGTATTTTTCTTCTCAACGATCAAGCTTTCCAAAACATCAATATCCTGACCAGTAACTAAATACGACCCGTTTGGTGCAATCAGATACGCATAACCATTGTTTGTTCTATCTAGGATAACTTCTTTACTAATCATTAACTTTTGATTTTCTAAACTTTCAATAATCTCGTCATTAGTCATAAACAAAACTTCTTCTGGAGTCAAATCAAATATGCTTCCAAAAGAATTAAGAACTGACTTAAATGAACTATTCACTAACATCATATGATCAACACTTTCAGTTCTTAAATACATGAACCATCTTATAAATTCAATCTTATCTTTAAGATTCTGTGGAATATCCACCTCTTCTAAAATTTTATTTGCAGATATAATTTCTTCGTCAGCGGATTCAATTAAGTCTTTTTGTTTTTGATATTCATTTTTGTCAGCAAAGATTTTAACCCTACCCTCATAATAATCCATGTCAAAATATGGATCATCAATATCTCTTACTGAAAGGAATTTATATTTCTCACAATGTTCCTCTAAGGCATTTTTAAACTTATCTGTACCATAAAGTGAATAAATTTTTAACAAATCTCTCTGTTCTATGCTTGATAAAGGTAGTCCTTTTGGTCTATACACATTTTCTAAAAACAGATCTAGATCTTCTTTGCTTTCTTTCCAGACTTTCTTTATTTCTTCATCGTTCTTTTCTTTTATTATTTCACAACAAAACCATAAAAATCCTAATGAAAAAAACTTAACCCAATATTCCAAATGCTCCTCAAATACTGACCTTAATTTATTTATTGACATTTGTTTTTGAGGTATCTTAGCAGCAAAGTCTTTTTGGAGTTGAATGATTTGTTTTAATTCATTGATTGTCGCATCTTTAAAGTTGGGATCAGTATCTAATTTTTCATACCAAATTGCAGCAGCTTTTTGATTTAGAGTATCATCAAAATATACTGACTTAACCTGCTCGTGTCCCGCTTCAAAAAATAAAAAATCTAATCCCCATCTTTTCTTTACTTCATAAGAAGCATATCTATATGAGTCCATATAAAAAACTACCCTTCTTCTAATAAACGCATTTGAAATATAGTCTTTAAAGACTTTTACATCTTCAATAATTTTATCAGTATTAAGATTTTTATTTGGCTTGGTAAGTTCTTTTATTTTCATATAATTAATTCTTAAATGTGGTAATTGGTCTACTTTGCACAATGTAAAATTCTCCCTTTTCAAACGCCCATTCTATATCACAAGGAAACGAATAATGTTTCTCTATATTCACAATTATATCACTTAATATGAGTATTTGTTGATTGCTTAATACTTGAGAGGACGCTTTAGGTTCTTGAATTTGCCTCCACCTATTTCCTCCATGATCTTTCTTAAATAGACCTTCTGTCTGAGTGTTTATATTCACGTCTATAATTTCTCTAGGTTCTTTAGTGATAACATATGAGTCAGGAGTAATTTGTCCAGAAACTATTGCCTCACCTAATCCATAACCAGCTTCTATTATTAGCTGATTAGAATCTTCAGTAACTGGGTGTACCGAAAACGCAACGCCTGACATTTCAGAATTAACCATTTTTTGTACTACAACCGCGACTGATATTTTAGTATTGTGAAGATCTTTCTCAAAACGATAAAAAATAGCTCGTGGTGTAAATAATGAAGCCCAACACAGCTTAACCTTTTCCAAAAGATTCTCTTGAGTTACGTTTAAATAACTTTCCAACTGTCCTGCCCAAGAATGGTCTACTCCGTCTTCAGCTGTAGCAGAAGAGCGAACAGCGACGAATTCTGCCCCAAGATCTTTAAAACCATGTAAAAATATTTCTTCTAGATCTTCTGGCTCAGTCGCATTTTTAATAAGGCCTTGAATTGCCTCTGAGGCTTTTTCAACAGAGTTTATGTCAGAATTATTTACTCTGTTTAATATAGAATCAATCTCTTGTAATATATCAGTTTCTTTAATGAAGAAATCAAAAGTATTAGATAGGATTACAAATCCAGGAGGAACAGGAATACCAGCTTGAGTCATCTCACCGAGTGACGCACCTTTACCTCCAGCAATAGCAGTATCACCTTTCCCGAGATCTGTGAATGATTTTATATAGTTGATTGAGAGATTTGATGACATAAGATTGTAATTAATTATAGATATATAATACCATGAATTCAATATAATTTTGCTCTTAGTTCACTATTATATCTTCCTTATCACACATGAAATCTCTACAAGCTTTCAAATATTAACATTCATAAACATTTGAAAGCTTGATAAAGAGGGGAAGATACACAAATTTAGTTGTGACTTCCCAAACAAAACTACATACCTAATCAGGTATTAGTGACATCAACCAATTCACAGCTTTGCTCCAGTCTTTGCTGTTGAGAATGACTGGTATCCTACCCATAGGATGAAGTGGGGACAACATCCTTGCGAGCTGCGGCACGAAACCGACATGATGATGGTCTGTATCAGAACACATCACAACAGGCACCTTCTTCTCGGTGGCGGTGAGGATAACCTCAATGCCATTGGCCTGAACTACACCTGTATGGTCCAGCCCCCTATTTTGAGAGCCTCTTCTTGAGAAAAGTAAGTAATTTAGATTTTATTTGTTAATTGTTGTTTGTAATTTTCAATGTATTCCA
>JAYUFM010000113.1:0-4004 GCA_043738715.1 bacterium
TGCTAAATCATCTGTTATAATGATTCTTAGTAATCAAGGTCAGTCTTCAGATATTGAAAAAGCAAAACAACTTGGTATCAATGGTTACATCGTTAAGGCTACTACAATCCCAGCCGAGGTTGTATCCGAGGTATTGAGGGTTTTAGGTACAATTCCTGAAGTAAAAGATAAATAAAAAATAATATATGAACTATCAAGAAGAATTAAAAGATTTATTAAACACAGTAGTGCAAGATGGTGCATCAGATCTTCACTTGTCTGAGGGACGTCACCCAACTTTACGTATTGCTTCTCAATTGATTCCATTGTCTAAGAAAAACCCATTAGCGCATGATGAAATTGACGGATTATTGCGCGCAATGTTAAATCCTAAATCAATGCAAAAATTTATTGATTCAAAAGAATTGGATTTTGCTTTTGATTTCGGAGATAAAGGAAGATTTCGAGGAAATGCTTTCGTTCAGAAAGGTTTCTATAGTGTGGTTCTTAGACTTATTCCTAGAAATATTAAAACAATATCCGAATTAGGTTTACCTGTTATCTTGGAAGACTTTGCACGTAAACAACAAGGTTTCTTTTTGATTGTAGGGCCTGTTGGTATGGGTAAGACAACGACCTTGGCGGCAATGCTTGAAATGATAAACCAAGAACGAGCGGCACACATTGTTACTATTGAGGATCCAATTGAATATGTTTATGAACAGAAGAAATGTATTGTGGACCAAAGAGAGGTAGGGCTGGACACTGACACCTTTGCGAGTGGCTTGCAGTCTGTTTTTAGACAAGACGTTAACGTGTTGCTTGTAGGTGAAATGCGAGGACCAGATACAATGTCAGCTGCAGTAACGGCAGCTGAAACTGGTCACCTTGTATTTTCTACTTTGCACACAAACAATGCAGCACAGACAATTGATAGAATTATCGATACGTTTCCATCAGGACAACAGGATCAAATTCGTATTCAATTAGCATCATCACTGATCGGTATCTTTTCTCAAAGACTTATTCCTAGAATTTCAGGTGGGCTTGTTCCTGCTTATGAATTGTTAATTGCTAATAATGCTGTTTCAAACTTGATTCGAGAAAAGAGAACTCATGAAATAAATACAGTTATTGAAACTTCTCTTCAGGAAGGAATGATTGACCTGAACCGATCGCTAGCTGAATTGGTGCGAAAGGGGGAAATTTCAATCGAGAGTGCTTATCAACATTCGGCTAACCCAAAGATATTGGAAAAGTATCTTTAGTTTTAAAATATAAATAAAAATCCATGCCTCTTTTTGTATACAAAACTATAAATGACAAAGGTGCTGAAACCGAGGGTACAATCGATGCGGTCTCTATAGATGTTGCGATTAATTCTCTGCAAAGACGTAATCTTGTTGTTGCATCGATTCATCCGGCTGACGAGAAAGGTGGTTTTTTAGGAAAAGAACTTAGTATTTTCAATGGGATAAAAAATAAAGACATTGTTATTTTGTCCAGGCAGATGGCCACATTGTTTTCTTCACAAGTTTCCGCTTTGCGTATTTTTAAATTGTTGTCATCAGAAGAAGAAAACATAGCACTTAGAAAAATTCTTGCAGAAGTTTCAGATGAAATTCAAGGAGGATCAAATATCTCAACTGCATTGGCACGACATCCAAAAGCATTTTCTGTTTTCTATGTAAACATGGTTAGAGCGGGAGAGGAGTCTGGTAAACTGGATGAAACCTTCCAAGCATTAGCAGACTATCTAGATAGATCTTATGAAATCGTGATGAAAGTCAAAAATGCCTTGATCTACCCAGCCTTTGTAATCAGTACATTTTTTGCCGTTATGGCTTTGATGTTGACTGTGGTAATTCCTAAAATCGGTCAAATCCTCAAAGATTCTGGGCAAGCTGTTCCTATTTATACAAAAGTGGTTTTGTGGCTCAGTGATTTCTTGGTCAACTACGGTTGGTTCTTTATTATAGTTCTGGTTGTTGGAATCATAATTTTGCTAAATTATTTAAGAACAAATGCTGGTAAAACTGCCACTGCACGCTTAAAAATTACTTTTCCATATATTGGAAATTTATATAAAAAATTATATTTATCTAGAATTTCAGACAACATGAATACGATGTTGGCTTCAGGAATTCCTATGATCAAAGCACTAGAACTAACAGCTGATGTTGTAGATAACGACATTTATAGAGATGTAATTCTAAAAGCAGCAGAAGATACAAAGTCTGGTATTTCATTATCAGACGCACTTTCAAAACATCCAGAAATGCCTAGTATTATTGTGCAGATGACAAAGGTGGGTGAGGAAACAGGAAATCTCGGTGATATCTTAAAGAATCTCTCTCGTTTCTATAATCGTGAAGTTTCGAATGCAGTAGACACTCTGGTTAACCTTATCGAACCTTTGATGATTGTAATGTTGGGACTTGGTGTCGGTATTTTGTTGGCTTCTGTTCTCATTCCTATCTATAACATCTCTGCTAATATTTAGTTATCCACATGCGGTCTGGGCCAAGAATCTTTTACAAGGTTTTTCACAGTATAATTAAGGAAGTCTTTGGGCTGATTTAGTGTCAGTGAAAGATTTAATAATATTATTAAAAAAATAAAATTTTAACAATGAAAAATTCAAGAGGTTTCACACTTATCGAATTGTTGGTGGTTATCGCCATCATCGGTATTCTATCTTCAGTAGTATTGGCTTCATTAACTACTGCACGATCAAAGGGACAGGATGCAGCAGTTCAACAGCAGTTGTCATCAATGAGAGCACAGGCTGAATTGTTCTATTCATCAAACAACAACAGTTACGGGGCTACTGCTGTTTCTGGAACTTGTTCTTCTGGTCTGTTCGCTTCATCTGGAACAGGAACACTAGGTTCTTTGATAACTGGTATTTCTAAGGCAGGTTCAACAGCGGTATGTTACTCTACTGCAACAACATGGGCTGTTAGTGCACCAGCACCAAGTAACTCTGCTTTATTCTTCTGTGCAGACTCAACAGGAAAGGCGGGTACATCAACAACAGCAATTACTGCTGGCGTTTGTAACTAAAGTTTTTTCTGAAATTGCTAGATTAGCCTAGTCTATATGTTAGCAATTCAAAAAACCGGCCGAAAGGTCGGTTTTTTGTTTGGGTCAATATCTGTTTCGTAGTATAATTTTAACTACAATGATCAATGTTTCGAGTAGCAATTTTATGGACATATTCCTAATGGATAAAACGCTATTTTATATCCTCATTTTTATTTTCGGCACGATAATTGGAAGTTTTCTAAATGTTGTCATTTACAGATTTAACACAGGTCGTGGGATAGGTGGGCGTTCAATGTGTTTTACTTGTAATCGTACACTCACAGCCAAGGAATTGTTTCCAATCTTTTCATTTTTATTCCAAAAAGCTAGATGTGCTAAATGTAAAACAAAATTATCTTGGCAGTACCCTACAGTGGAATTTTTAACAGGTGCACTTTTCTTAGCTTCATTTATTCAAGTCGTAAACCTTTTTCCTCAAATGATTGGTTTGGGTTTTATTTTTAATCTTGTATTCGTCTGGCTGATAATCAGTATTCTCGTCGTTATTATGGTGTATGATATTAAACATAAGATTATCCCTGATCAGTGCTCTTATCTTTTTGCTCTACTAACCTTTGTTCGTTTGTTCATCTCATTTGATTCATTAGGTAACTTTGTTTTTATTTTTCCACACACAGCAGTTATTGCATCAGGACCACTCCTCGCAATGCCATTTTATTTAATCTGGCTAGTATCAAATGGTAGGTGGATGGGATTGGGGGATGCTAAACTTTCTCTTGGTTTAGGATGGTTTGTTGCAGTATATAGCAATGCAGTTTCTCCGATGGCATCAATCTTGTCTATCTTTTTATATGCATTCTGGGTGGGTACAGCCTTCTTCCTTGCTGTTTCAATTATAGGTGTTTTCCTGAGATTTTTAGTAAAAATAGGTATATGGAAAAGAAGTGGAAATTTTCCAGTTTTAGGTATCAGAAGCG
>JAYUFM010000114.1:0-3999 GCA_043738715.1 bacterium
AGAATGAAGAGAATAATACTGAAAAAGGATATGAAACTGATAATGAAATTGAAAATAAAAATAAAATTAATCTTACAAATAGTGGAAAAAAGATTGAAACTTCTACTAAAAATGAGATTAACAGCTATTTTGTTGAAAATGATTCAGAAATGAACAATTCAACAAAAATGAAATATCTAAATCCGTTTACGGATTTTATTTATGACGGTGACAATGACGAAAATGAAAAAGAAAACGGTAAAAAACTGGCAAATCGAAAAGTTTTTTATTCTTTAAAATCCAAAAATTGCACTTATCAAAACCATCAAAAAAAGAAAAAACAAAGAATTGAAAGTGAAATATTTCTAAATGATGAAAATGTTCATTTTTCTCCTACTTATTTATTATCAAAAAAATCAAAAGAAAAAGCTCGAAAAAATTTAAATAAATATTTACACGTCAAGGAAAGACAAAAACAAAAACAAATTGAAAAACGGAAATTGGAAGACACTCAAAAAGACGAATTTAATCTAATTACCGCTCCTGGGCCAAATCGTTCTTAAAGTATTCATTAAAAAGTTTTATTTCTTTGATTATTGTCAAAATGTGACGCGACTTTTTTTCCCTACAACATCACATTGCAGTATAACACAATTCAATATAATACAATACATTACAATACAGGAAAATACAATACAATACAATACAACATATCACAATATCATACAACACAATAAAGTGTAACGCAGTACATCACATTACAATTCAGTTTAACATATCACAATATCATACAACACAGTGCAATATGATACAATACAGCACACTTTATCTCAATATAACACATCAGCTGTCCGCAATACCTTATCACTGATCAACCTGTACCGTACTGCATCAGATCTGCGTACGTCCTATCAGCGCTATCCTATTATATCACAACACACATGCATACAGACAACACATACACACCAACACTCACCCCCTTCTCCCCTCCCCACACACACGCACCAGTTTCCGTTTTTAGTACGGCATTATTGCACACCCACACACGTCTGAGCTAATCGATTTCCGGAAAATCAAAATATTACCAGAATCATTTTTTCACACAATTATGGCTCAGAAAAAATCTAGGTTTTCAGATATTTTATCTTGCTTTTTTTCAATTAAAATTATATGAATATTACTGGATTTTTTTTATGTTCATTTTTATTTTTACTATTTATTTTTATTTCTATTTTCACTTTTTCTTCTACGACATTTTTATCTTTTTCCATTGATTTAAAGATTAAAAATCATTACTTCAAATATATATATATTTATGTATATATATATTTTTTTTAATCATTGAAGAATGAAGAAATGTGTAAAAAGTAAGAGAGTAAAGGAGAAAAATTGTAAAAGAGTAAAGTGGTTAAAAAGGAAGAAAAAGTAAGGGAGGAGAGACTTAAGAAGGAGAAGATGAGCGACATAGAGAATCTCGAAGAATGTAAATAATTATTAATATGAGAAAAGAGGAAAGAAAGAGATGAGAAAACGAGAAAAGAAAAATAGAAAATAAAAGAATGTAAAAAAGTTGAATGATGAAAAGTGAAATAAAATGTAAAACAATTTAGGATGTCAACAGCTGTTCTGTTGTCTGACTTCACTGTCCATTTCTTATGGGACACGAGTATAGCCCACAGTAGTATACCTCACCTCGCAAATCGACATAGTGATCGACCTCATCTCGCCACAGTATGGTTGGACTGACGTCGATGGCATCGTAACTTATAACGATAATGCTTTCTTCGTCAACCTCGACATCTAATTCATCGTCATTGATCTCGTCATCGCTATCGCCGCTTAAATCAATAATCATGGTGCCAGCGAGCACCGATGAATGATGAAGAGACCGACAATAACTATCTATCACGCTAGCTTTGAATTGGTATTGAATTGATATTGGTATTAAATTGATATTGGTATTGAATTGATATTGGTATCGAATTGATATGACGGTGATTATGCACTGCAATAGAAACTGTAATTTGTCACGACCTGACTTCATGTGCCTATACTCGACACGGCATATCAATGAACTTAGTTTCAAAAAGAATGAATTATCATCTGATTTTAGGTTTGGACCCCGTTTTCACTTTTCGGTCCGGCCCCTCCAGTTCGTCTTCGTCTGGCCCGCTGTACTCCTCTTTTACTCATCTTTTGTTGCACGGCGCTGGCAATAAATTAATTAAGGAAACAAATTGATAGACAAATAAATACTCGTATCTCATCCGCGCATCACCGCTGATAAATCGCGCTAATTCATACGAATCCTCGCTCAATTCTCGTCAAGCGTCGGGCCAAAGCGTCGTGAATTCCAGTAAACTTGTAACAACAAATGAGTTATACTGCTGATTTCTGCTAATTCTGTAATGTCCCGAAAAAAACACACTCATTTATGCGAATCCTCGCCCAATTCTGCATAATGCCTAATTTGAGGCAATTTCCGGGGCGAACGGCGGCTCGTCTCCTAAATAATTCAAACAAGTCTATGAATCCATTCATGGAAATTGTCATAACAATATTAGGCATAGCATAGTATAGTTATACGGATATAGTATATTGGGGGATAAACCGAATGGTGGTTCCGCCTCTATATAACGAAACCCATATAATATGGATAATTTTCTGACCAATTTTTTTCGACATGTTTTTTTGGTAGTAATACGGACCGGACCTACCATCAATTCCTACCGCCAAAATTGACGGTATAAAAAACTGACGGTATGAATGAGCATTTACAATTTTCAGTTACAGTAAATCGCGTAAATCCGTGTTATAATGGGCCCGATGGATTCCTCCTCAATTAATATGGTAAATCCATCAGACAGAGCTCTGGGATTTGTTATCTCCCGTGTGGGGGAAAAAATAAAAATTGGTGAATGTTCGCCACTCCCCACACAGAAGATATCATATCCCAGCTCCATTTGACGATTACCTGTCGTTTTAAAATGTTCGTGCACCACCCCACCCCCACCCCCCCTCGAAGTTTATTTTGGGCATTAATGTGTACATTTTAATCTGCGGTCGTAATACGTTTATCCCCCATAGTAGTTACGCTCGGCACGAAGCACCCCCCCCCCCAATAGTATATGTATAAGCCCATGAATATGTATAGTGAGCCTGAATCCTTATACGGTTCCCAAAACCGTATAGTTTAGACATACGTATATATTCTAGGTTTTTAGGTCTAGGTCCCAAATACCCTCACTCCCATTTCAATATCGAGTGACCGTTGAAATGTATATCTGGCGATAGCATTTCTCACACGTTTTCTATAGATTGCAACTTCCAAATGGCTTCGCCAATTGTAATCTATAAGCACATTCTAATTAGTAGAGCTTACAGAAACATACTCTCGTTACTTTCTTAAGTTGATAAAGTTGCCTGCAGCGATTCTATCTATCTTGTTGGGCATTTCTGAAGATACTTAACTATTTATTAACATGGTAGCGATTATTTGAGTTGCAAAAGATTCAAATTGTCAACGTCCTCCGACAATTCAACATCCAAGACAGCTTTCAGGAGCCTACACAAAGTCCTAGCCATGGAAGAACCTCTCGAAACCATCGACGAAACTATGGAGACATCATCTTCACAAGCGTTCTCCGATTTTCAACGCCAACGTGCTCTCGGCACAACACGAATTACTCGGTCACAATCTGCAGAGGGTTTCCAAACGCCCGTGCAAGGAGATACACCACTTCACGCCACCATTGGGACGATTGCTGAAGAAGTCGCCGGGCAGCAGCAATAAATCCATCATTTGACGACCAACCAGAGGAAGACGAACAACCTGCTGCTGCCCAAAATGATGCCAATCCTCTCAAGCATATGTTAGTCCCAAAACATATGTTTGAGAAGATCAGTGCTTTCCATTTCTCACTTGTCGAGCCTATTGTTAACAGGTTGGATCCTAACTCCGAGAGGAATAGAATTAGAAGATCTGTTCGAAGATCAATTTCAATCTAATCCAGCGCAGTT
>JAYUFM010000115.1:0-3987 GCA_043738715.1 bacterium
TATATCAGAAGGGGAGGGAACCTTTTTACATTTATCAACTTTATATACAGAATATTTAAAAATGAATTGCCCTCCGGGAGGTAGATGATAAATTTTGCCTGGATTTAAAACACCAGCTATAGAAGCCTTCTATTGCTGGTGTCTCTGCCAAATAATATAAGAAAGAAAACTTCAGTTGAAAGTTATGCGCCATCCTAAATGATATTTCGAAATGAAAATTATTACGTGGAACTGTAACATGGCTTTCAGAAAAAAAGCAGGCTTCATACTGGCACATAAGCCAGATATCTTAATCGTTCCCGAATGTGAACATCCCGATAAATTAAAATTCAACGCCGGCATACCACAACCAAAAGACATACTCTGGTTCGGAACAAACCAAAACAAAGGGCTCGGTATTTTTTCGTACAGCGATTTTAAATTTAAGTTGCTGGATACACATAACCCTGAGTTGAAAATGATTATTCCTATTGCAGTAACAGGCACACATTACGATTTCACCTTGTATGCAATTTGGGCAAACAATCCGAGCGACCCCGACGGACAATATGTTGAACAGGTTTGGAAAGCATTGCATCATTACGAAAATCATTTATCCAATAAGCAAACGATGCTTATTGGTGACTTTAACAGTAATACCATCTGGGATAGGAAACGCAGAGCAGGCAATCATTCAAATGTGGTGAAATTTTTGGAAGAAAAAGGAATTTACAGTACCTATCATTTGCATCATAAACAGGTACAGGGAAAAGAACGGCACCCAACGCTTTACCTGTACAGGCACTTCGATAAACCTTATCATCTTGACTATTGCTTTGTATCTGCTGATATGGCTGACAAACTTAAATCTGTAAAAATCGGCGACCATAATTTTTGGACAAAGTATAGCGATCATGTTCCTGTTATAGTAACATTCAAAAATGATTAAGTTTAAACGTTGGGTGTCGCTGAGTTTCTTTTATAATTTGAAAATTATGCAGCGAGAGCCAAATACAGAAAAAAAATCAATAATCCATCATCAGCATTTATCACTTGCTAATGTGCACATCCATTTGGTTTGCTTTTTTACCAAACTGCACCATTTACCACTTTGCTGTTTACAATAATCGTCTTTAAACGGATCACCAGTTTCATGGCAGCATTTATCATTACTTAGGTTCAGGAATCCAATTATTTTCGCATTTTTGATAGCAGAAGATATTATTATTCCGGTATCCTGCTCTGTTTTAGAAAACAATTCCCGGATAGTAATATGACCTGCATCTATTACAAGCTGCGATAAAATTTCAAAAAAATTTTCGTCTGGTGCAGCGTTGCGTAAACTTTCAAGTAGCTCGCTGTTCGAAATAGTATTTTTTCCAGATCCTGTCTTTTCCTGGCAATTGCAGGGATAGTTCTTTTTTTCAAGCTGTTGCACGCGGCTTATTAACTTACCCATGTCTTTGCCCAATTTGTACTTATTCATAAAATAATTTTTTGGTTTTAAAAATCGTGGCAGGAGTAATTTAATTTCCTAGTGGTCAAATGGGAATCTAAAAAATGGATTACTAAGATATAAAATCTGTTGGGGAAATCAAAGGAATTAATTGAATTTTGAAAAGTGGCTCAAGCAAACACGGAAAGTCCAATTACTATCAATATGCAAATCCGAATTCCCTATTCCTTATGTCTTGTCCAATCTCAGGGTATTGGTAAAACCTACCGAAGCAGGAAAGAAATAAATTTATTTCAATTCTGCTTTCATAAATTGACCGACTACAGGAAAAAAGCCATTAAAAATTACCTGGAATTTATTGCGGTCGATATAAGCAAGCTTCATGGAAATTTGTGCATTTAGCTGCGATACATTGGAATTGCTTTTTAATAAAGCTTCTAAAGATGCTGAAATATCTTTTGCAGTATTAATAATAAAGCGAACATCCGTAATGCTTTCAACAGTGGTTAAAACCATATTGGCAGTATCGAGCAGGTTGTCTTTATAACTCAATACTCCGGGAGTTTGGGCGCTGTCCAGTATTTTTTTCAATATATCTTTCATATCCAAGCATATCCAGGCACTGGTTTGCATTTCAGTTTTGCCGGAAGCTGCAATATCGTTTATTTCTTTATTCAGGGCTGCACCTGCGTTGGGTAATTGAAGGGTAAATTTTTCTCCCACTATTGATTTTAGGGGAAAATGCAAAACTCTTTTTTCATAGCAGGGGTTTGATAGTATATTAAAATTAGCCCTTTCCTGGTCCCTTGTTAATCCTAAATCGCCTAATCTGTTTAGTATCTTAAGTGATTGCCTGTCTACGATACTTCCGATAGAGAAACTGTCTTTTGTTTGCAAAAAAAGGCATTGGCATCAAAAGAAAAAACCATGCAATTATCGTGCGCCTGTTTTAACGAGTCAACTATTTCGTTGCTAATAGGAAGTGCAAATGATTTAGCATTAAATTCGGTAGCATGTAAAGGGACAAAACTAATGGTTTCCTTTTTCTTGCTGCAGTTACAAAAACAAACAGAAACAAACAGAAAGATGATTGCTTTTTTCATAATGATGCTGTTTTATTAAGATCAAAAGTAGCGATATATTTATAATGTTTTCCATCCGGCATCGCCGGCCCCATGTGAAAAGGAAGCTACAATGTCTTATTAAATTTTTGCAAAGCAGGCTGGGCTAAGTTTGTTCTAGTGATGCTTCAATATAAACTTGTATAATTCTGCGGTTGATATAATTTTCTCCCACTTCTTCTTTTTCAGTCCACTTATTAGTTCTTTATCTCCTGTCCATAATTTGCCCTTGATATGTTCAGTTAATGCTACAAATTCAGTATCATCTATATCTATATCACTTGTTAATCTTTCTGCAGCATTGTATAAATTTCGTGGGATCAGTTGTACGCTGATAAATTTTATTTTGGAAATAATCAGGGTCGAAGCTTTATGAAGCTCAATTTCTGAATAGGTAGAAATTTTTTTTAGCTTGTTCCAGTGTTCTACTATCTCGTTTTGAAGCTGGCCCGTTGAATATAAATTCAATTTAGACTTAGGTTGTAAAATAATCATTGAAATCTTGCTGTTGGTATTTAGAATTGCACTGAATACAATATTTGTGTCAACTACAACCCTCATAACCCTAATTTCAGTTTTGTTTTAGACCAGCGTCCCTTTTTAATTTTTTTTACTAAATCATCAACATCCTTTTGAGTGGCCTTTGATTTTTGCGCTATTTCTTTAAAAGCAAACAAGTTGGCAATATCCTGCAAATCTTCTAGTTTGGTTGAAGAAGGCAAACGGAAAACCACTTCTTTTGATGTTCTTTCAATTATCATATTTTTCCTTTTTGTAAATATACAATAATGTGATGCATTTTCAAATCGAGCTATATTGCCCGCAGGGTAGAAGGACTAGCCAGACATTGTTTAGTTAATATATGAAATTTCTAAAGTATTTTTTCCAAGTCCACGCAGAATCATATTTATGTGAACATAACTTTTTTTAAGTTTAATTGCACATTGTTTTGCAGATGGATAAATTTCTCCTGTTAATAAATTTCTAACTTTTCTGGAAGAAAGATGATTGTCTTGTGAAATTCCACACATGTAGTTTTTCTCTCCTTTCTTACTTTGACTAATTTTTCCCTTTGTTAAATCACTTTTAGGTTTTCCAATCATAGAGATGGGGCCTAATTTTAAAGCATCTTTAGTTTTTCCTGATACAGGTTTTCCAATTCGATTTTTTTGAGCCTTTTTTAAAGCATCCATTTGCAATTGATTCTGTCCACGCTTCTTAGCAATTTTGCTCTTTTTTATTTTCACATCATCTGTGTCCTTTAAGCCCAAATTTGATTCTGCAATAATTCTGATGTTATATTTTGGCCTAACAGTGTCGATATAATATTGTTCGGGTGCATTTAAAATTGTCGTATGGCAGCTACGCTGCTTTTTTAATCAACGCCACCACTTTGTCCCATTGTTTATTCATTGATAGTACCCTTAGATT
>JAYUFM010000116.1:0-10948 GCA_043738715.1 bacterium
GTGTATGGACACTTCAGGGAATTCAATAGATCCATCGATTTATACCGAAGATGTTCTGGATAAGGCCTTTTCTTTTCTTGGTTTTGAATCAAGTCTAAAACCCTATGATAGTTTTATAAAACAATTGCAAAGCTGGCAGGATGGAGGAGATATAGTTGATCATTTAAATTTTGCATATGATTGGCGAATGCGCCCACAAGACATAGTTGAAAAAGGAACTCTGTATCCAAATAATCTTCTAGTAAATCCTGTTGGGGAAATTTTACGATTAGCTAAAACATCTAAAACTGGCAAGGTCACAATAATTACACACAGTAACGGTGGTTTGGTTGCAAAGGCAATTATGAAAAAGCTGGTTGATATAGGGCGAGCTGAAACAGTGGACAAAATTGTCACCATAGCAATGCCTGAATTTGGAACTCCACAGGCTCTAGCAACGCTGTTACATGGTGAGGGTGAATCAATAGGTGGAGGATTTATCTTGTCACAGACTGTTGCCAGAGATTTTGCCCATAATGTTCCAACTGCTTATAATTTATTACCAAGCAGTGAATATTTCTCTAATTTACCAATAAATAATTCTGGTCCCAATAGTCAAAAAAATATTATAGAGTTTAATGGCACATCAACAACAATTCAAAAATGGATAAATAAATTTGGTACGGCGGTGACTTCATTTTTAGGAATGAAAAACTTTTTATCAGATGATAAATTATCCGACATAACTGTACGTAATCCCAAGACATTAGATGTACCGGCTCAACTTAGTAGTTCTCTAATGAATGGGGCCGAAACCGCACATGATATGTGGGATAAGTTCACTTTTCCTATTGGAATACCTTGGTACGCTATTCAAGCCGTCGGTAAGGCTACTGTCGCGGGTCTTAGGTATATTGATAACTTAAAATGTGGAAAGACCGCTACATGTTCCAAAGTCCCTGATAGAGAGGGAATTTTGACATCAAGAGGTGATGGGGTAGTAGTTGAAACGTCGCCTTCTAATTCTGGCTCTATTCCGAATCTGACTCGGATTGAAGTTTCACTTGATAAATCCAACTCTCAAAACGGAACAAATTTTACTCATGGTGAATTGATGCGTGATTCGACAATTGAAAATAACATTGATCAAATTATTCACCAAAAGTTTAACCCAGAACATCCACCTGTTTTTACAAATGTGGCAACTAATGGCATAAGCGGAGAAAAATTCCGCAAGTTTTCAGTTTTCTCACCGGCAACTATTAATGTAAGTGATGGGATGGGGCATATCACTGGCATTTCATTTGATTCTATGGGTAACTCGCATATCAAACAAGATATACCTAACAGTACATATGTCGATATAGGTGAATCTAAATCAGTGATTGTGCCTGACACAGAAAATTACAATGTAAAAATAGATGGTTACGATACTGGGACTTTTTCTTTTAAAGATCAATTTCTATCAGATTCGACTAGTTCATCTGGGCAAGGCAATTTAACTGATAATGGATATATATTTTTCAAGGACATACCAGTAACTGACATGACAACGGCAAGTTACTCAAGTTCTCAAAACTCACAACAATTTAATCCAACTTTAAAAGTTGATATTAATAGTGATGGCATAGCTGATGTTGCTATTCCACCATCTGAGGAATCATTATCTGGGACTGTGATTGGTTCGTCAACACCTGCAACCTCGACTCAAAATACAAGTAATGGAATTTTTGACCAAAAACAAGAAAAAATTAAAATCAAAAACATTCTGATAAAGCTTCGAGAATTGTTAAATTTAGATAAATCAACAAATTTTATCAAAAATAAAAATCTAGAAAAACTTGGAAAAATTCAAAAAATAATTGATACTGAGAGTCCAGATGAAAATTCCAGAAAGAATGAAAAAGATATGTGGTATAGGAGAGGTGATTTACTAGAAACTTTAAAAGGTATAACAGATGGATACACAGAATATCTGAATGGACATAAAAAATCCACACACCAAGAAGATTCAAGTGCACTAAAACCCCTGTATTCCACTCTTTACTTCTACTACAGTCAGATTCTTCAAAGTATTGAGAACTTGATTGACACAAATCCAATTTCCCGTAATATGTAACACATAGGCTTCGAAGACCATAGGTGGTGATAAAATCATCATAAACCCTATGCAGAGGTCGGAAATGTGCTTAAAATATAGGGTCTAAAAACCCTATAAATAAAGTATAAATTTCCACCCCTATCCTTCGAAAGTCCGCGTCCACAATGTGGTTTGCGGACTTTTGGTTTCAAAGACAGGCCTATTAAAAAACGGTCGAACATAAAAACAAAAAATAAAAATCAAAAATGGCACTTAGCAAAGCAAAAAAGACAGAAGTGGTTGATTCAGTGCGAAAAATTTTGGACAAAGCAAAAACAATAGTTTTTGTAAATTTCCACAAATTAACAGTACTTGAAACGACTCAAATTCGAAAAGCCCTAAGAGAAAGTCAGGTTGGTTACTTTGTTGCGAAGAAAACCTTAATCAAGAGAGCCCTTGATGAGAAATCATACACAGGTGAATTACCTGCGCTTGATGGTGAAATTGCTCTTGTGTATTCTGATGATCAAATTGCCCCTGCTCGCGAGGTTTTTAATTTCCAAAAGAAATTTGATAACCGCGTAGCGATTGTAGGAGGTATATTTGAGGCAGGTTACAAGGATAAAGTTTCAATGCTTTCAATTGCAAACATTCCATCACGACAGACTCTTTACGCTCAGTTCGTCAATCTTATCAATTCTCCAATCCAGGGTCTTGTTATCGCGTTGAATGGTATTGCAGAAAAGAAAGGGTAGTCAAAACTATACAGAAATTGCAACTCAATTAGTACAGTCAGTCAGAATGAATCATTTAAAAATTTACCAAAAAAATAATTAACAAAATTATGTCAGAAGAAAAAACAGTTATCGAAACTCCCGCACAGTTCAAAACAGTTGTTGAATCAATTGAAAAAATGAGTGTGTTGGAATTGCACGAATTAGTAAAATTTCTAGAACAGAAGTTCGGAGTATCAGCTGCTGCAGTTGCAGTAGCGGGTCCTGCCGCAGCCGCTGTTGAAGAAAAATCAACATTCGATGTAAACCTTACAGAATCAGGTGCGAACAAGATCGCAGTTATTAAGGTTGTGAAGGAAGTCCTAGGACTTGGTCTTAAAGAGGCTAAGGATCTAGTTGATGCAGCTCCTGCAACTTTGAAGGCTGGTATGAAAAAAGAGGACGCTGATAACTTGAAGAAACAAGTTGAAGCAGCTGGTGGAAAGGTAGAATTGAAATAAGCCACATAGCTCTAAAATACAAAAAACACAGACTTTGCAGAAGAGCTAAGCTCCGAGCAACAGGAAAGTTTTCACCAGAAAACAACTCCGAGTCTGTGTTTTTTGTATTTTAGGGCTATGTGGTATCATCATTAACATGACTATTCTAGAGAAAATATTTGGTGGAAGTGGACGAATTAAAATTATGCGCTTATTCCTGTTTAATCCCAGTCTGTCTTTTTCAAATGAAGACGTATCAGAACGAGCAAAACTTAATTCTGCAAAATGTCGCTCAGAGTTAAATTTCTTGGCGAGTGTAGATATGATTAACAAAAAATTGAACGGCTCTAAAAAATCAGTCTGGGCTTTGAATGAAAGTTTTTCTTACCTTGGTGAATTCCAGAGACTCCTTTTGAAAACTAGTCTAATCACTCCTCAAGAGATTACTAAAAAAATCTCAAAAGTGTGTAAGGTTAAAATGATTGTTCTCACCGGTCTTTTCACAGAACATTGGGAAGGGGGGCTGGATATTATGGTCGTAGCTGATAAATATAAATCAGCCACCATCGAATCTGTTATGTCACAGATTGAGGCCGAAGTGGGCCGTGAGATTCGTTACACTATTTTAGATACAGATGATTTTAAGTATCGTCACGGCGTAGGGGACAGATTAGTTCGAGATGTTGTTGATTATCCTCACAAGGTTATTTTTGATAAATTAAAGGTCTTTTAAGGCGCTGTTTAAGATCCTATATGACCAAAAATAAGACCACAATCGGTCTTATTTTTGTTAATGTTTTGGGACTTATTTATCCCCAGACTATCCCCACCCCAGACCCCTTTTATAGCGTTTGACAGCATAGTTTTGCTGTGTATAATGGCTAGCACGTTATGAGTAACAGATACAAAGCGGAATAGCATATCAAAGCCTTAAACGGTGATGGTATGAAATTCCGCTCAAAAAAGAGCGGTTTTTTTTGTAAAAAAGAAAGCCAATCGTATCTCGAGACATCGACAGAACGACTGCCATTTGAAAACTTAATTCTGCCCGGGAATGATTGATCAAGACACAGCAATGTTGCTTGATCTATCATTTGGTCTTTTCGAATCCCGAGGCGGATGTTCAAGTAGAGAACTTTAGAGTCGCAAGACTTGGAAGTTTGAAACTTAGAACAACTATCGTTTGCGTTCTCAAGCGCGAGCGATAGGCAGGTAACACATTGAAAGATAGAGTTAATTAATAAACGATTGTGGTTTATATATTTCCTAATGGGAAATATAAGGGCGTATGGTGGATGCCTTGACACAACATAGCGATGAAGGACGTTGCAGGCTGCGAAAAGCCTCGGGGAGATGCCAAGCAATCTTTGATCCGAGGATGTCCGAATGGGGAAACCCTACAGATTTAATCTGTAATCTTGATTTTAATCATGATGCTCACCCAGGGAAGTAAAACATTTCAGTACCTGGAGGAAAAGAAAACAAGCACGTAAGTGCAATATTCTCTTAGTAGCGGCGAGCGAAAAGGGAGGAGCCCAAACCGAGCTTTCCAATGGATGACTGCAGTAATGCAGTACTCCATTGGGTAGCTCGGGGTTGTAAGGCAACAATATAGTAATTTATTACTAGAGAGTTACAAAACGTATTATTAGAACAATCTGCTGGGAAGCAGAACCCAAGAGGGTAATAGTCCCGTGTTTTAAAATAATATGTCTCTTATTGTTGTTCTTGAGTACTTCGAGACACGAGTGGCTCGGAGGAATCTGCCGGAACTAACCGGTAAGGCTAAATATATGTTGTGATCGATAGTGAACAAGTACCGCGAGGGAAAGGTGAAAAGAACCCCGAGAGGGGAGTGAAATAGACCTGAAACCATATGCCTACAAGGAGTCGGCGCGGGTGCATTTATGCATCCGTCACGGCGTGCCTATTGAAGAATGAGCCAACGAGTTGATGTATACTGCTCGGCTAAGTCCGCGAGGATGGAGCCACAGGGAAACCAAGTACTAATAGTGCGTTCGTAGTACACATCAGACCCGAAGCCAATGCGAGCTTGCCATGAGCAGGGTGAAGTAGTTCGAAAGAACTATGGAGGCCCGAACCGGTATGTCGTTCAACGCATTCGGATGACTTGTGGTAAGAAGTGAAAAGCTAATCGAGCTTGGTAATAGCTGGTTCTCTCCGAAATAGCTTTTGGGTTAGCGTCACGTGTTCCCTCTGGGGGTAGAGCACTGGAAGGACTCGACAGGGAGAAATCTCGCGAGTCCTATCAAACTCCGAATACCAGAGGTCATAGCGTGGCAGTCAGTCTGTGGGGGCTAAGCTCCACTAGACAAAAGGGAAACAGCCCATGATCTCAATTTAAGGTCCCTAAATCTATGTTAAGTGCACTTAAGGTGGTAAAGTTTCTTTGACAATGAGGAGGTTTGCTTAGAAGCAGCAATCCTTGAAAGATAGCGTAACAGCTCACTCATCGAGAGATTTTGCGCCGCAAATAACCGGGGCTAAAACATAGTACCGAAACTGAGGGCTTCATTCTGCTTCGGCAGGATGGAGCGGTAGGAGAGTGTTCTTGTCGCGATGAAGCCAAAGGGGTGACCCATGGTGGAGTGGCAAGAAGTAAGAATGTTGGCACAAGTAACCACAATCAGAGTTAAAAACTCTGACGTCGAAAGATCAAGGTTTCCTAGGCAATGATTGTCATCCTAGGGTTAGTCGGGCCTAAGGCAATGGCGAGAGCCGCAGCCGATGGACACACGGTTAATATTCCGTGACTTTTACGTATAGTGATGGGAGGACGGAGTGTAGTATGGAGAGCGCATTATCGAATTTGCGTTCATGTATGAAGGGGGATGTGTAGGTAAATCCGCACAACTGACTTTAATGTCGCATCCAACATAAGTGATAAAACGGTGGCTTCGGTCACTGTCGATTCTTCAAAGCACGCTTCCAAGAAAATTCCCTAAACTTATATACGTGAAATCCGTACCGAAAACCGACACAGGTGATCAGCTCGAGTAGAGTAAGACGAACGGGTGAGAGGTCTTCAAGGAACTCGGCAAAAAAGCAGCCGTAACTTCGGAATAAGGCTTGCCCTCCCTAAAAAGAGGGTTGCAACAAAAGTATCCCTGGCAACTGTTTACCAAAAACACAGCTCCCTGCGAACTCGCAAGAGGATGTATAGGGGGTGACACCTGACCAATGCCAGAAGGTCAAACATGGGCGGTCTTATAGCAATATAAGGCTGGACTATGCAAGCCCTGGTGAATGTCGGCCGTAACTATAACGGTCCTAAGGTTCAGTGTTTGTTTACAGATTAATTTCTGTGAATGAATGCTGAAGGACTAGGACTGATTATAGAAGTGTTTTTTAAAGTAAAATAGTTTGTACAGCACAGTATCATTTACACACATAGAATAGCTACCTACGATACAGGAATGTATCAGTAGTCCAAACATGACTAACGAGAGACCAGCGTCATGCATCCTAACTTTTATCGCAAGATGAAAACGGATGAAGATAGAGTCCAACTTTGAGGAATAGTTGAGCGAAATTCCTTGTCAGGTAAGTTCTGACGCGCACGAATGGTGTAATGACTGGGGAACTGTCTCGAAGACTCGCCCGGTGAAAATGCAATGGAGGTGAAGATGCCTCCTACCTGCAGCTAGACGAAAAGACCCCAGAAGCTTCACTGCATCCTGGTATTGATCATGCGTTTTTACTGCGTAGAATAGATGGGAGAGGTTGAAATCCAGATTTTGGTTTGGGTGGACTCGTCAGTGAAATACCATTCTGTCAAAATGCATGCTCTAACCTCGTCGGAAAAAACGACGAGAGACAGTACTTGGTGGGCAGTTTTAGTGGGGCGCTATCCTCCCAAAAAGTAACGGAGGAGTTTATTAAGGTTGGCTAGGCGCGAATGGAAACCGTGCCGATAGTGCAATGGCATAAGCCAGCTTAACTGTAAGAGGTCAGTCTCGAGCAGACGCGAAAGCGGAACATAGTGAACCGACCATGGGCGTTAGACGCCGTGGAAGATAATCTGACAAAAGCTACTCTGGGGATAACAGGCTGGTTGTATCTAAGAGTCCATATCGACGATACAGTTCGGCACCTCGATGTCGGCTCGACTTATCCTGGGGCTGGAGAAGGTCCCAAGGGTTTGGCTGTTCGCCAATTAAAAAGTCACGCGAGCTGGGTTCAGACCGTTCAGTTATAGATTCATATCGCTAGAAATATCCGATGTGATATCGAAAATTGAACCGTCTGAATCCTAGAGGAAATAATAATTTTCTGAATGCACTAACATTCAGAACAAGAATACTGTTAGACAAACCATATATGATAAATGTGTAGAGTATACACATCCATATTAATCACGGCGGTCACATATAGAAATATATGTTGATCAAGTTTACTTATATCGGTGAAATCCTACGCGTGATGGCGAGGACGATACCGAGGGAAGTTTTCTAGTAAGGCACCACCTTACCTAAAAAATACCCGTAGAGACTAAACGTAAACAACCTTAATTTTCGGCATAACTTTAAAAAGTTTTGTATAAAAAAGGTCAAGCTATAGTCCAATGCACACAGTAATGTGTGAAAAACATGCGTGAGACAGGTTGGTCTCCTATCTGCTGCAGGCGTTGATACTTGAGAAGATTTGCCCTTAGTACGAGAGGACCGGGGTGAACTGACCTCTGGTGTACCTGTTGTCATGTCAATGGCATCGCAGGGTAGCTATGTCGGGAATGGATAAGCTCTGAAAGCATCTAAGAGCGAAGCCAGCTTCAAGATTAGGTATCGTTGAGACCCGTGAGAGATTATCACGTTGATAGGCACTAGATGTAAGCACAGCAATGTGTTCAGTCGAGGTGTACTAATCCGTCGATTCCTATTAGGAAATATATACGCCACAATCGATTAAATAAGAAACTATATCGCTAGGTGTGTTACAAAAATGTTAGTAGTCAGTAGAATCTTGAGAAAATTAAATGTTGTGACGATCGATTCATCGATCAAAAATGTGCACGGGGCTACGCCTCACCCGCAAATTCGTGGACCAAAGATTACGGTCCAACGCGCTTCACAGCGTGTGTCAGCGCGGAGTCTAAAAAGCAATAAACCCTGTGCACTTCACTTCCTCCTCCGGCGGGCGGAGCCAACCAAAGTTTGTTGCGGACTTATTCGCAACTAGCTGGCTCCACCCGCTCCTGGAGAAGTTAGGTAAACTACAAAGGATTTTATTTGTAATAGTTTACCCGATTTTTTCAGCATTTAATTTGGCAAAATCACGTCGGCCTATGTACACTGAAGGCTGACACACAATTTGAATTTTTTGTTCTGGTGATTCATCGGAGAGGTCACACCTGATCTCTTTCCGAACTCAGAAGTTAAGCTCTCCAGAGGCGATGATACTTGGATTTCCAGGGAAAGTAGCTCGTCGCCAGAACAAAGCATTCAAAGTAAGTAATCTATCTCTTTAATTTAGACAAGCGTAAAATATAAAAATTTTGCGTGGTTTTGCGTATCTTGTGATAATATAGTCACATATGTCATGGGCAGCAAAAAGACAAATTTTTTACGCATTTCTCGTTTTAGTTTTTTTAGGACTAGTTTCTAGTTATCCTATTTATTATTTTTTTATAAAACATACTCCAACATGTAGTGATGGGATTCAAAACGAAGGTGAAGTGGGTGTTGATTGTGGAGGTATATGTCCTCGCGCCTGTTTTGATCAAGTTGTGCCACAGCCTTTGGTTTCTTGGGCCAGAGTGTTTCCTGTTTCAGGAACTGTTTACAACTTAGTGGCCTATATACAAAATCCAAATGTTTCTTATGTCGGTACTCCTACGCGTTACCTTTTTAAGGTCTTTGATAAAGAAAATCAATTGATTGATGTTGTTGAAAATAAAGTGCCAACCCCACCAACGCATACCTATCCAATTTTTGAACAGGGTTTTGATGCGGGAAAAAGAACTCCTGATCACGCAACATTTGATTTTACAGACGATGTTATTTGGTATAAATACAAAGGAGATAAGAGTGAATTGTCAGTCACAGAAGAGGTTTTATCTAACGCCACTTCTTCACCACGCCTTGATGCGATCGTGAATAATAGAACAACTAATACTTACAAGAATGTTGAAGTTGTTGCTATTTTATATGATGATACTGGAAATGCCATTCAGGCTTCGCGTACATTTATACCCGTATTGGCCGATAACGATTCTGTGCACGTTAATTTTACATGGCCAACTGGCTTTGATAGAAGTGTTGCAACTATAGAGATTATTCCAAAAGTACCATTTGGAAATAAATAATTTGCACAATTAATGTTTAAGGCTATTCAAAAGTATGACTGGTATATAATTCTGGCGTCTCTGGTAATTTTTTCATTTGGTTTAGTTACAATGAATTCATTTACTAGTGATGCCCACTATTTTGATAGGCAACTGATCTGGGGATCAGTGGCATTTTTACTAATGATAATTGCTGCTTTCATCGATTTTAGGTTTTTAAGAAGAACATCTGTCGTTATTACAATTTTCTTAGTTGCAATCTTTGGACTTTTGTTAACTTTTGGATTAGGTCATATTGCAAAAGGTTCGAAAAGTTGGATTTCTACAGGGTTTTTCTCGATCCAACCTACTGATCCTGCCAAGATTGCCTTGATTATTATTCTTTCAAAATACTTTTCTCGCAGACACGTCGAAATTGCACACATACGGCATATTTTAGTTTCAGGCTTTTATGCCTTTGTGATTTTTATCCTTGTCGCATTACAACCTGACTTTGGTTCAGCTGTTACAATTTTTTGCATTTGGCTTGGAATGGTTTTGGTTTCAGGTATTTCAAAAAAACATCTGTTATTAGTTTTCTCTATTGCCACCCTTTCTGTTTTGTTATTGTGGAATTTTGGTTTTGCTCAATATCAAAAAGATCGTATAAAAAACTTTCTACATCCATTAGCCGATGTTCGTGGTTCGGGTTACAACGCCAATCAGGCCATGATAACCGTTGGTTCAGGACAATTATTGGGCAAAGGTATCGGTTATGGAACCCAGTCTAGATTAAATTTTTTACCTGAATATCAAACGGACTTTATTTTCGCGGCTTTTGCTGAAGAGTGGGGTTTTGTTGGGGTATTAATATTATTTATTTTATTTGGAATTATTTTGTGGCGTATTCTTCATTATGCGATTCGTGGTGAGACAAATTTTGAAATATTATATGCAGCCGGTCTTTCTATTTTTATAATGACTCACTTGATTATTAATATAGGTATGAATATTGGCATTATGCCGGTTACTGGTATCCCAGTTCCTTTTATGAGCTATGGAGGTTCTCACCTTATCACAGAGATGTTGGCGCTTGGAATTCTAATGGGCATGAGAAAGTACAGTAGAGCGACTCATAAAGAGGCAATTCATAACGAGTATTTAGGGGCTTAGCAAGTTGCTAGTTGGCTCAAAATCGGTATAATCGTTAAATCAAATAATATGTCAAAAATACGCTTTTTCGCAGTACTACTGCTCGCGCTGGGAATACTTATTGGTTATTTTGTAAACGTTTCAGGACAATCTAAAAATGGGGCAGTTGCTCAGTATCCGTTTAAATTAGGGCTGGACTTGAATGGTGGTTCACACCTTGTTTATCAGGCAGAAGTCTCAT
>JAYUFM010000117.1:0-3954 GCA_043738715.1 bacterium
TAAATGGCTGTTTCCAGAATTCAAAGTGGAGAGTGGGTTAACACCAGATGAAGAACTCCGCAAGCTGGCTTACGCTGGACTTGAAACCAGACATGTCGAACTGACAGATGTTGTTAAGGAACGTCTAGAATTTGAACTTTCAGTCATTCAGAAAAAAGGATACGCAGCA
Organism: bacterium; assembly: GCA_043738715.1. Taxonomy (GTDB): domain Bacteria; phylum Patescibacteriota; class Minisyncoccia; order Phycocordibacterales; family CAIZLB01; genus JBAXAB01. Next base: position 170 of record JAYUFM010000117.1, read on the forward strand.
TATTTCCTGACAGTGGCAGATCTTTTGCACTATGCACACGAACATGGAATTCTCACAAATATTCGAGGTTCCGTTGCAGGTTCTATGACTACATATTTAACTGGAATTACGAATGTAAACCCGATCGAATTTAAATTACCGTTCGAACGATTTTTAAATCCTGAACGACCTTCTGCACCGGACATCGATATGGACTTTGCTGATAACCGTCGTGACGAAATGATTGCGTATTCAAAATTGAAATATGGTTCTGACAAAGTCGCCCAGATTGGAACATTCGGAACCATGATGGCAAGAGGAGCTGTGCGTGACGTGGCACGTGCAATGCGCCACCCTCACGCGTTGGGTGATCAAATCGCAAAGATGATTCCAATGGGTTCACAAGGTTTTCCGATGACAATTGACATCGCACTTGAACAGACTCCCGAATTAAAAAAACTGTATGAGACTGATCCAGATGTAAAAAGCATTCTCGATATGGCACGAAAAATTGAAGGAAACGCTAGACACATCTCAGTTCACGCTGCCGGAGTGGTGATTTCTCCGTTACCACTGACGGATGTTGCGCCCCTCCAATTGGACCCCAAAGGTGAGGGGCGCATTATTACTCAATACGACATGTATGCAATTGATGAAAATAATGCGGGTTTGATGAAGTTTGACTTTCTTGGTTTAAAAAACTTATCTCAACTTGCCTTTGCAATTGATCTTGTAAATAAAATTGAAGGTATTCACGTTGACCTCGAGACTATTCCATACGACGACAAGAAAACTTTTGAAATGTTGGCGCGCGGAGAAACTGAGGGGCTTTTCCAATTAAACGGTTCTGGAATGACAAGATTCTTGAAAGAATTGAAACCAACAACTATTCACGACATCAACGCCATGGTGGCTTTGTATCGACCGGGACCAATGGAAGTGATTCCTGAATATATTGCCAGAAAAAATAATCCCTCATTAGTTAAATTTGAAGATCCCAGAATGAAACAATTCCTTGATCAATCTTATGGACTAATCGTGTACCAAGATGACCTTCTATTTTGTACAATTTTGCTCGCAGGTTACACATGGCTTGAAGCCGACAAGTTCCGAAAGGCTGTAGGTAAAAAAATTCCAGCTGAAATGGCAGCCTTGAAGGAAAAATTCATAGAAGGAATTATTAAAAACGGTCAGACGAAAAAATTTGCGGATCATCTCTGGGAGCTTTTCGTTCCCTTCCAGGCCTACGGTTTCAACAAAGCCCACGCTGCTAGCTATGGTCGCGTTGCCTATCAAACGGCATACATGAAGGCTAATTTCCCTGCTATTTATATGGCGTCAATTTTAACGGGAACACACGGTGACGTGGAAGAAATCGCATTGTATGTTGCTGAATGTAAGCGTATGGGAATTCCTGTTTTAGCACCAGACATTAATGAAAGTTACGGAAACTTTACAGTAGTCAAAGGCGTACCAGCAGATGAAGTTATGACTTTTGATCAGAAAACTAATGAAGAAAAAATCAAGGATCCATCAAAATTTAATGGTGACAAAATTCGTTTTGGACTTTACAGTATAAAAAACTTTGGAGAAGGTATTGCAGACGTTATTATTGCCGAGCGTGAAAAGGGTGGAAAATTTAAATCATTGGAGGATTTTCTAAATCGAGTACGCGACCGAAATTTAAATAAAAAATCTCTAGAAGCACTTGTCAAATGTGGGGCCATGGATGCATTCGGAGATCGAGGTGTTATGCTCGCAAATACAAATGAACTTTTAGAATTTAATAAGGAACAAAATAACATGCATGCAGAGCAAGGAACATTTTTTGATATCATGGCGGCTGACAATCCTGGTGGAAATATCAGCCATTTAAAATTAAAACCAGCAGAATCTGCAAAACCATCTGACTGTTTAATCTGGGAAAAGGAATTACTTGGGCTGTATGTCTCTGGTCACCCATTGGATAAATATCGTGAAATTCTTTTAAAGCGTGAAATGAATATTGAAAAATTAAAAGAAACAGGAAAAGAAGAGTCTGCATACATCATTGCTGGAATTATTGAAGAAGCAAAAGAGATCGCGACTAAAAAAGACAAGTCTATAAAAATGATGTTTTTAAAAATAGCAGATCTCAGTGGATCAATGGAAGTGGTGGTTTTTCCTAAGACTTATGAACAATTCAAAGCAATACTGATCCCAGAAGCCTGCGTTGTAATCAAAGGCGTCTTCTCAAAACGAAATGGTTCAGTAAGTTTGTTGGCAGAAAGTGTGAGGCGATTAAACTAGAGTTCTTATTTTTTTTAAAACGCTTAAAACATATTTTTCTTTTATCATTCGGCCATCGTCCAAGTCCGAGTGGTATACCTTCATCAGCTTGTTGTATTCACCTGAAAGTATAGAAACCACCGCTTTCCCAATCATCTTTTTAGGTACAGGAAATGCCAGATCGGATATCACATCATTTGAATATATTTTTAGACAGCTATACCCTATTGAATCAACAACATAGATATTTTTAATCACTTTTTTAATTTTATTCTTAACAAAAACAGAGAGCTTATTTGAGAAAAATTCCCTATAACCCCTGCCCCAATACTTTGGATAATCGTAAGACAACTCTTCATTTCCATCAAATACAAATAAATTATTTTTTAAAGAATCAATATTGGAAAATATCATGCAAAGCAAAACTGCCACCCCTGAAGCATTGTCGATTGCACCTTTTCCAATCGAATCGTAGTGGCAAAAAAATATGCTTATTGGATTTTTAGTATTACCAAAGAGAATTTGCTCATTTTTTACTTTCATTTTAGTTACATCAACTACACCAGTAACTGTTGAGGAATTCTTTATCCTATTGGCATCTTTTGCAGATATAGACATTGATGGAGCAAAATATGTATTCGGCCTTGATATAGTTTTACACTTCGGATTAAAGTTAATTTTTGGACCATTAACAGAACTTTGTGGAGTAATCAGTGAATTTGTTACAGAAAAATCAGATGTAAACGTACCAGAAACGAAGGAGGTTGGGAATGATTGGATGAGCTTATTATTAACCTTTAGGACAGATTTTCCTTTCGGGATTTCCACATCAAAAAAACATGATGTGTACTTAACACTATATTTATCTAATTCGGTTTTAATTATATTAGCGGCCTTTTTGGCACCTAAAAATTGTCTTTCTCCGATTTTAACAAACCGCTTAATTAGATTCTGAAAATTATTGTAAATTTTATTTTCTTTCATTGCTTGATAAATTATATCCTAATAAAGGGGCTTGGGTGTGCGTGCACAACCAAGCCCCTGCCATCACATTTTCATACCATACGCGTTCCAGTCACCCAGAGCATGATATAGATCATGTCTCCAAGGACTATAGTCGTAGAGAGAGCGAGCGATCTCGAATTGTAAGTCAGATATTAACATACTCATCTTGCTGGAAGCATGCAGTCGAAGAACATCGGCCATCGCTACCGGTGTAACATGAGCGTTGCATTCCAACATGCTGCGTCTATTTGATAAGGTCGTCGAGTGGGTTCTGACAACCATCGGGCGGTAACCTGTCGATTCAAAGACCAGATCAGAGGCGCGTTTGAACAGAGGGTCAATATCCGAACTGCGACACTCCAAATCCGAGTATGCTTCCATGAGCATCCTCGTCCCTGTCATAAAAAGACACAGGTAGAGCGGGTAGTACCACTTGGCAGTTGGTCTCATAATTGTTCATTTTCCTTCCCTTTCCATTTGCAACGCTTCACAATAATTCACCTCCGTTGAGATCCTCGGCATGTGAGCGCCCT